>NZ_JBXASU010000024.1:0-30935 GCF_058809705.1 Cupriavidus sp. MPR-AND1C
ATGTGGTTGGCAAAGGTGGAGGTGCCCATGTAATGGAAGATCGGCTTGCCATCGATGGAAAAGCGCGAGGTACCGTCAGGCATCAGGCCCTTGCCCTGGGTCGAGCGAATGGCCTGGCAAAGGTTGGTCTTGCGCGACAGGCAGAACTTGCACTGGCGGCATTCCGGCGTGTAGAGGGGGATCACGTGGTCGCCCGGCTTGAGCGAGGTCACGCCCGGGCCCACGTCGGTGACGATGCCGGCGCCTTCGTGACCCAGGATGGCCGGGAAGATGCCCTCCGGGTCGGCGCCCGACAGGGTGTAGTAGTCGGTATGGCAAATACCCGTGGCCTTGATCTCCACCAGCACTTCGCCAGCGCGCGGGCCGTCCAGGTCGACTTCTTCCACGGTCAGCGGGGCGCCGGCTTTCCAGGCGATTGCAGCTTTGGTCTTCATGATGGTTTTCCTTGATAGTGGCTGGCAGCCAGGGCGCCGGCCCGATGTCCGGGGACGTAAGTCGGCGCCGCGCGGTGCAAGCCCGGGCGCGGCATCTTTCGTCAGCAGAGACTATACGTCGATCCGGCTGGCCATGGATGCCTGAAGCGGCGGATTTGGCCCTGGGCGCCCGCTGTTTGGCCAAAAACGTGGGTTGACTGGCCGGCTTGGTTGACCGGGCCGGCGGCTGCGGCTTAAATGCCGGTTCCACCCACGCGTTGCCGCCCGAGCTCAATGTCCTTGCCGTATTGCCTGTCCGCCTCGCCTACCACCAGCACGGACCGGACGTGAGTCACGACGCCGAGCGCACCTCCCGCACCTCCCGCGCCTCGCCAGTGCAACGCGCCCTCTGGATCCTGCGAGCCCTGTCCGACCCGCAAGTGCGCCGCCTGTCCGACGTGGCGCGCGCCACCGGGCTGGACCCGGCCACCGCGTCGCGCCTGCTGGAGTTGCTGGTGGCGGAAGGCTTTGTCACTCGCGATGCCAGCCGGCGCTTTGGCATCGGCCCGGAGATATTCCAGCTGGCCGACGTGGCCCAGCGCCGGGTCGACCTGCGCGCGCTGGCGCGGCCGAGCCTGGAGCGGCTGGTGGAGGAGTTCGAGGATACCGCCGTGCTGACCCTGGCCAGCCGGGGCGAATCGGTGGTGGCGGATATCGAGCTGGGCACGTTCCCGATTCGCGCCAACTATGTCGAGATCGGCACACGCCGCCCGCTCGGGGTGGGCGCAGGCAGCCTGGCGGTACTGGCCTGGATGCCGGAAGCCGAGCGCGCCGCGCGGACCCGGCTTGGCAAGGCGCAATGCGCACGTTACCCGCGCCTCACGGCCGAGGTGATCGGCGAGCAGATCGAGGCCGCCCGTGCGCGCGGCCATGCCTTGTTCCTGGATTGGGTGGTCGACAAGATGGGCGGCATCGCCGTGCCGCTGCTTGACTACGAGGGCCGCCCGCTGGGCGCGTTGAGCGTGGCGGCACTGAGCGAGCGGATCTTGTCTCGCGAGGCGAAGATGGCGCGCCGGCTAAAGGAAGAGGCGCGGCGCATCACGGGTGCATGGGCGCGCCGGGCGCTGGGAGACTAGTGCAAGAGTGCAATAGCGCAATAGCGCAGTAGTTCGTCGGCGCGGTGCGTCTCTGAGCTGGCGTGCCTCAAGGCATGTCGAACTGTTCCGCCGGCTTGCCCTGGTCCAGTTCCGGCAAGCCTGCGGAATACATCACCGCCCAGTTGTCGGGCCCCAGCCCGCCATCGCGACAAGGCAGGCTGGCGATGCGTTTCTGGTCTTTTTCCACGACCAGCCCCTCCTTCTCCCAGCCCTTGCCGCTGCCGGCATAGACCACGTAGTCGTAGCCGCCGTTGGAGAACCTGAAGTAATCGGTGCCGCCGCCGGAGTAGGCCGTGACACCCCAGCGGAAGTGCTTGCGCGGATCATCCGTGAGTTTCGGGTACGCCAGTTCGACGGCGCCCTTCTTGCCAAAGCGGTACTGCACATACCCCTTGGTTTTGGACAGGTCCGGCGACGCGCACAGCGATACAAGCTTGTTGCCCTTGACGGCGCAGGAGAACGCAACTTGTTCGTCCTTCGTGCACAGCGAGTCGCGTGCCGTTGCCGTCAGCGAGCACATCGAAAGCAGCAGGGCGCCGAAGAGGCGATGCGAGTGGTACATGGATGGCTCCGGGAGGGGACTCAGGCGAGCAAGGCAGCCTGATCGAACGCGACGAATTCGCAGCCGTAGTGGTGTACCACATCATCGGCTGTATGCACCAGTTGGTGACGCATTACGCGCACGCTGACCTCGAGCCTGGCCAGCGAGCCAAAGCTGAGGATGCCTCTGGGGAGCACCGTCCCGACGGCCAGCGCGGTTGTCCCCGGCGTGCGCGAGCGCAGGCCCACGCCGCAAGCCGACAGGTCGGCAATGTCCAGGATGAGTGCGGTGCCGTCAGGCAATGCGGCCTCGAACGTGTAGTTATAGTCGAGCGTCTCTGCCCGGTAGTTGCGCCGCCGCTGCACCTGGGACAGCATCTCCGGGAGCGGCACGGCGAAGGCGGTAGCGCCGTCGAACACGCAGCGTTTCGCGGCGCCCAGGGCAAGCGTGACCGAGACATCGTCGAACACGGTCGAAAGCTCGCTCTGTGCGCTGGCCAGTACCGCCTGGTTATCGGATTCGCTCTCGCATCCTTCAAGCGTAAACTCGCGCGCTGCGGCATCCACGAACAACACCCGCGAGCGCAGGGTGCGCCCATCCGGCAAGCGCAAGTCGAGGTAGCGCTCCTGCGTAGCCAGGATATCCAGCATGTCATGGATCTCATCCGCAAGCGCGTGCTGGTATCCATCCGGTGACGGCGGGTCTATCGAAGCGGGATCAAGTCTATTCATGGGCTGGTGTGGCTGGCAGGCGAAGGCGGCCGCAAGCATGGCTGCTAAACGTTGCCTAACGGCAGGAATCTGCCAATCTTTAGTCCGGGCAAGCGCGCGCGGATGCCTAAAGAACGTGCTCGCAATGCCGTTAGAGCCGTCGGCATGCAAACGAGTAAACGAATGAACGAATGAACGAATGAACGAATGAACGAATGAACGAATGATACAAAGCAGGGAAGTGCAGCCTCGAAGCTGGATGCGCGCAGCGTTGTCCGATCCAATATCCAATGTCTTGAATGAGTGAGTTGCGATGAATCGTAGCGCGCGCGCGGCAATGCTCCCGGGCCACCCGGCACCACCACCATGGCCTCGGCAGCCATAGGCACGTCCTTGCCGTTTCCATTGGCGGCAAACGGCGATGTCGAGCGGATCAGCGATCCGGACCAGGTACTTGAGATCCTGCAGGATCTGGTTCGCAAGCGCATCCGGCTCCATCTCCATCCTGCGCAGCAGTGCCGGGTGGCTTCAAGCTTTCTGTTCATCGATCCATCCAAAGGCACCTGCGTGCTCGCGTGGTGCCGCAATGGCGTGGAACTGGAGGCAATCCTGAACGCCAGCGATATGGCGGCCTCGGCCTCGATGGGCGACATCACGTTCCAGTTCCGCATCGCTTCTGCCGCCGTTACCCGTTTCGACGGCGGACCGGCGTTTCTCGCTCCTTACCCGACCGGGATCTATCAAGTCCCGCGCCGCAGGCATTTTCGCGTCCGCCCGCAGGAGGAAAAGCAGTGCCGCTGCCAGATCCTGCTCAGCGACGGCCAGCTCGTGGAGATGGAAGTGGCTGACGTGTCGGTGTCCGGCGTGGGCTTGCGCTCCCGCAGTGTCGGCCCGCAGCGGTTGCCGGTCGGAACCTGGATCGCTGAATGCCATCTGGACCTTGGCGAGCTGGGCGGGTTGAACCTGGCATTGCAGGTGGTGCGCCATCGGAAGGCCTGGCGCGGCGACGAGGCGCACCACCATTTTGGCTGCCACTTTGGCCAGATGGATGCTCAGGCCGCCAGGTGGCTGCAGCGCGTTGTGTTTGCGCTGGAGCTGGCCGGCCGCGAGTAAGCCGGCAAGCCGGCAAGCGGGCCGCTCAGCCTCGCTGCGGCCACGGTTGAGCAACCATCATCCCTTGGCGGCATGGCGCACAAAGCGTTGCTCCGTCACGGCGGCCCCCCATTGCTCGCCCGGCGCCTCCTGCGCAAGTTGAAACCCGTGGGACTCATAGAGATGGCGCGCCGCGTCGAGGCCCTTGAAGGTCCACAGGTAGGTTTGCCTGTAGCGCGCATCCGCGAAATCCAGCGCGCGCTCCAGCAACTGGCGTCCGACGCCGGTGCCGCGCAAGGCGTTGTCGACGATAAACCAGCGCAGGTGGGCGAGCCCGCCCGGTTCGCCATCGATGGCGATGCTGGCCAGCGACCGGCCGCCTTCCACGCACAGCCACAGTTGCCTGTCCGGCGATGGCAGGCTGGTCACGAAACCAGCCAGCTCGGTGGCCACCTTGTGTTCGAAGAAGCTGCCGAATCCCACCAGTTGCGAGTAGAAGCGGGCATGCAGGCTGGCGATGTCGCCGATGCAGCCCGGCCGGTAGCCTTCCTGGATCGCGCTGCGCACGCCGGCATCGTCCCCGGTGGTCTTTTGCGCGTTGTCCGCAGCAAGCGCATCCGCATAGACCGACAGGGACCGGACCAGCACTTGCTGGTCGGCCGGAGTCAGCCGCCGCAATGCACTGGAGACTTGTTCCGTGGCAAAGCCATCGATCTGGTGGTGCAAGTGCCTGCCGGCGTCGGTCAGGTTCAGATGGGATGCGCGCGCATCATCGGTCGAGGCCGTGCGTGCGACCAGACCCAACGATTCGAGCTTGGCGAGCTGCCGGCTTGTATTGGACTTGTCGAGCCGCAGGATACTGGCCAGATCGCGCGCCTGCAGCCCCGGCGCCAGCCCGATCTCGATGATGGCGTGCACCGCGGAGGGCGCAAGCTGGCTATCGGCCAGCGTGGTCCGCATGAAGCCGAGCTCGCGGACCAGCTTTCTGGAGAACACCCTGAGCGCGGCGATCGTGGCATCACGCGGCTCGGGCAGGGGCTCGACGATATCCATGGCGGCTCCATTGGTTGTGTATCGCAACCATAGTAGTTGCGGATCGCAAGTTCTTCAAGGAGTCCAGCCGGAGCGAGGCCTGCCTACGCCGGTCCGCGCAACAATGGGGCCAAGGCCTGCGGCACCTCTACCTCGAACCGCAGTACCGCGCTGGCCAGCGCCTTGCCATAGTTGTCCAGCGCCAGGCTGCGCGACACGCCGCCCCCTAGCGCGCCATGCGCGACGAAGTTGAGCACTTGCAAGCCATCGGCCTCAAAACGATCGACCTCGCCGGTGACCACGCCGCCATACAGGCTCTTGAAGGCTTGGGCGGTGAGCTGCGCCTTGAGATACGGGTAGAACGCGGCGTCGTAGGCGATCACCGAGGTGTTCGAGATATCGCCCTTGTCGCCGGACCGCGTATGTGCCATGCGCCTTAGCGGAACTTTCATGGGATGTGCCTCGCTGCGGATCGAAGGTAAGGGACCGGAGGAAACGGATCAAAGGAAATGGATCTCGGAACTGACCTGCGCGCGCGGCACCAGGGCCGACCACACGCCGATGATCTCGCGCGTGCGCTCTTGGTGCGGCACGCGCTTGCCGGTGGAGGCCAGGCCGCACACGGCCATGCTGTCGATCTCGCGGCCGACCTTGGCGGCCTGCGCGCGGGTGAGGGTGCGCGCGGCCACGCGCACGGCAATCTCGTTGGGCTCGCAGGCCGGCGCCGGGGAGGCCTCGCCGTGAATGGCGTTGACGCCGAGAAAGTCGATGCGCAGCGCTTGCGCGTCCAGCCCCGCCAGCGCGAACCGGTGCGCCAGGATGGTCTTGGCCAGCCGCGCTTTTTCCAGGCAGCCGGGGCCGGCGTAGAAGAACATGTCCTCGCCGATAAAGCCCTCCGTGCAGCCAAGCGAGACCTTGAGCGTGGGCGTGCGCGGTGATCCGCTGATGCCGCTCATGCGCACCTGGTCGGGCGCAACCTGCTCCAGTTGCGCCGTGGTGAAATCCACGACCACGTCCGGCGTGATGTAGCGGCGCGGGTCGTGCACCTCGTAGAACATCTGCTCCTTGACGGTTTGCAGGTCGATGCGCCCACCGGTGCCCGCCACCTTGGAAATCACGGCCGTGCCGCTCACGTCCACCTCGGCAATCGGGAAGGCCAGGTTCCACGGCTCGGGCACGTCCTTGTAGCCCGGGTCGCCAAAATAGCCACCGGTCACCTGCGCGCCGCATTCCAGCAAATGCCCGATGGCGCTGCCGCGCGCGAGCAATTCGGTCTCGTCAGGTTGCCATCCGAACGCATGCATCATCGGCGCGAGAAACAGGGAAGGATCGGCCACGCGGCCCGTCACCACGATCTGCGCACCGCATTGCAGCGCGCGCACGATCGGCTCCGCGCCCTCATACGGCTCGGCCGAGATCAGCGAGCCGCGCAGGGTGGCGATGGGCGCGCCGGTCTCCAGGATCTCCAGCGGCTGGTCGCAGATGGTGCCGGTCAGGTCGGTGGTGGTGATGGCCGCGATCTTCACGCGGGGCAGGCCGAGCTCTGCGCACAGCTGCGCGATGCGCCGCGCCGCGCCCAGTGGATTGATCCAGCCCTGGTTGCTGACGATGCGCGTGCCGTTGGCGATGCAGTGCGGCAGCACGGCGCGCATGCGCTCGTCGAGGTAGGTGTCGTAGCCTTCGAAGGCGGGGTCGCGGCGTTTTCGCACCTGCGCGGCGCAGACGGTGGCCTCGGCCATGGTTTCGAAGCAGAGGAAATCGAGCTTGCCGTGCTGCGCGCTCAGGGCCGCGGGTTCGACGCGGTCGCCCCACCAGCCGGAGCCTGAGCCAATGCGCAGGGTCTTGGTTGCCATGACGGGATCCTTGGTTTGTTGTTTTGCGTGGAATCCTGGTCTTACTGGGCCTGGATGCCTGCGCTCTTGATCACGCGCGCCCATTTCTCGGTATCGGCGCGGATCACCGCGGCGAAGGCGGCGGGAGAGTCGCCGCCAGGCACCGCGCCAAGCTGCTCGATGCGCTGCTTGACCTCGGGCGTGGCCAGCACCTTGGCCACCGTTTGCTGCAGGCGCGCCACCAGCGCGCTCGGCGTGCCGGCAGGGGCCAGCAGGCCGAACCACGAGTTCACCACGTAGCCGGGCAAGCCGGATTCCGCCACGGTGGGCACATCGGGCAGGATGGGCGAGCGCTGCGGGCTGGTTACCGCCAGTGCGCGCACCTTGCCGGCCTGGATTTGCGCCAGCGCCGAGGGCAGGTTGTCGAACATGAGGTTGACCTGGCCCGCCAGCAGGTCGGTCATGGCGGGCGCCGCGCCCTTGTACGGCACGTGCTGCATCTTCACGCCGGCCATGCTGTCGAGCAATTCGCCGGACAGGTGCGGCGAGCCGCCGGTACTGGTGGAGGCGTAGTTGAGGCCGCCCGGGCGCTGCCTGGCCAGCGCGATCAGTTCGGCCACCGATTTGACCGGCAGCGTGGCATTGGTCAGCAGCACGTTGGGCGAGTTGGCGACCAGCGTCACCGGCGCGAAGTCCTTGGCCGAGTCATACGGCATGCGCGCGTAGAGGAACTGGTTGGTGACCTGGGTGCCTAGCGTGCCCATCAGCAGCGTGTAGCCGTCCGGGGCGGCCTTGGCCACGGCCTCGGCGCCGATGTTGCCGCCGGCGCCGGGCCGGTTGTCCACCACCACGGTTTGTCCCAGCGCCTCGCCCAGCTTCTGCGCCAGCAGGCGCGCGAGGATGTCGGTGGTGCCACCGGGGGTGAAAGGCACCACCAGCCGCAGCGGCTTGGTGGGGTAGTTGTCCGCAGCCCGCGCCGGCAGCGCAAGCTGGGCGCACAGGGCGGCGCAGGCCATGGCGGCCAGGCGCAGGGTGGCACGTCGGTGCATCGTTGTCTCCTCGCAGGCGCTGCCGTGACGGCTGTGCCCGGTGGTCATGCCGTGTGCGCAGGTGCGCCGCAACATTTCGTTGAGTGAAATCTATTTTGGATGATCTTATGCATGAGCCGGTTTGAAGGTCAAACAACGGCTAAGTATTTTCATTGAATGAAAATTCGATGCATCACCAAGGCGCTCCGCGGCACTGGTCCCGGTGGTGCCGCGCTGGTGGCGGGCGCCTCGCGCGCATATCGCGCCGTACCACCAGGGCACGCTGCCGGCGGACCGTTTGCTGACCGGCACGCTCCGGCTCGAAGACATCAATGATGGCTTCGGCCGGCTACGCACCGGGCAGGCGATCCGGCAGATGCTGACGATGGGGGACCAGGGTGGTGCCTGGCGGTAGCTGCGCTCAGTACCCTTGATATCCCTGGTATTGCGGCTGCGGTGCCTGCTGATAGTAATAGGGCGCCGGCTGCGGCGCGCATGGCACGTACGCGCGATCGTAATCCCGATAGCAGTATCCCGGCGGGGGGCCATATGCGGGCTGAGGTGGCGCGGCGACAACGACCGGCTGGCTGGCCACGGCGGTGCCGATCACGGCCAGTCCGACCAGGGCGCCGATGGCGAGCGCTACCGCACCGGCCGAACCGTCGCCGCCGTGGTAGCCGCCATCGCGGTAGCGGTCACGTGCCGAAGCGGGTCCTGCGGCCAGCAGCGCGGCGGCGACGATACCGGCGCCGATGACGCGGATGGCACGATGAGTGTTGCGCATGACTGACTCCTGGTGACGGCCAGCGAGGGCGGCTGGCCATGACGTCATCGTAGCGGTCAGGTGTCTGTGCAAGGGACTGGCGCGGTTAGCAGATGTAACGCCGATATCACCGTGATCACGCCGATCAGGGTGCAGGGCGCGGCGGCGGCGATTGCGGGGCCGCAGGCGGTGCAGCGTCGGCGCCCGGGGCGGCCTGCGGCGGCGCCTTCTTGTGATGGTGCTTGTGCTTATGCTTCTTGTGGCGCGCAGGCTGGGCCGGCATGGGCGTTGCCGTGGCCCGCTCGCCCTGTGGCTGCTGCGGCTGCGGCGGTGCAAGCTGGGCGTGGGCGATGCCGCCCAGGGCAAGGGCGGCTGCCAGCGCGGCTGCCTTGAGGCTTGGAATTCCGGGTTTCATCGATGCTCCTCAAAAAATAATCCGTCACAACAGTCACAATTATCCGCACTGTGACGGTGGATGCGGTGTAGGACAAAGCCTGATTCGCGTATCGTGCTTGCAGCTTCCTGCTTGATAACCAGGCCACTCAAGCGCCGCTGCCATCATGCGACACCGGGGTCATGCCGGTGCGGGCCGCCGCCGGCGCGTTCCCGGCCTGGCCTTCATGCCGTCGGCCAAGCCACCATCCCAGCCACGCCCATCCCAGCGCCAGCGCGGCGCCGGTGCACGCCACCACGGCCGGGTGACCGGAAAGCCCATCGATGGCGGTCTTGAACCAGGCACTGACGGCATCGCCGGCGCGATAGACGGCGGTGTCGATCACATTCTTCGCCTTGTACTTGGTCTGTGCATCCACCACGGTAAACAGCATCTCCCGCCCCGGGCGCAACAAGGCGTATTCCCCCACGCGGCGCAGGATCATCGCGCCGGCCAGCACGGCGAAGGTGGGCCACAGCGCCAGCACCAGGAAGCCAGCCGCCACCGCCAGCGGCACCGCCGTGAGCAGTGAGGCCACGCCATAGCGCCTGGCGATGCGCCCCGACAGGAACACCTGCACCAGGATGGTCAGCGCCTGCACGATGGCATCGATGGCGCTGAACACCTGGGTCTGCTGCGTGCGGCTGGGGAAGGTCTGCGCCATCAGCCTGGCCTGCTCGAAGTAGAGGAACGTGCTGGCCGTGGCCAGCAGGATCACGAACAGGCTGATGCCAAGCAGGTAACGGGACCGCGCCACCAGTGTCAGCCCGGCCCAGAGCCCGCCCCCGATGGGCCGGGCCGGGTCTTGCGCCGGCACCGGATCGTCCGCCACCAGCATGCCCGCGCCGGCGCGCTTGCGCCAGCCGAACAGGTAGCCCACGCCGGGCAGCGTGGCCGCGAGCAGCGCTGCCGACAGCACCATCAGCCCGGTCAGGCCGATGCGCGTCACCAGCCAGCCGCCCAGCAGCGGGCCGGCCAGGCCGCCCGCGCTGGCGCCAGCGGCCAGCAAGCCGAACAGCCGGCGCGCCTGGCCGGGGCGGAACACGTCCGCCATCAGGCTCCAGGCCACCGACACCACGAACAGGTTGAACACCGATAGCCAGACATAGAATGCGCGCGCCAGCCAGATGCTGTCCGGCGCGCCACGCGTGGCCACTGCAAAGCCCAGCAGGTTGGCAATAAAGAATGCATAGACCCAGGGCACGAAACGCCGGCGGGGCAGCCGCGCGCTGCACAAGCCATAGAACGGGATGGCCACCAGCATGACTACGAAGGTGGCGGTAAACAGCCATTGCAGGTTTTGCACGCCGCCGGCGATGCCCATGGTCTCTCGCACCGGGCGCAGCATGAAGTAGCTGGCGAACAGGCAGAAGAAGAACAGGAAGCCAGCCGTGACGGCGCCGCCTTCACCTGGCTGGATGCCAAGCCCGTGCCGGGTGGCCTGCCTGGCGTGCGCGGAGTGGATGGGGCTTGCCATGCCGGGTTCAAGCGGCCAGCAGCGCGGCAATGCGCTCGCGCTGGCGCGCATCGGGCATGCGGCCAAGGCCCGCGCCAAGGTTGTCCTGCATGTTTCGGGGCTTGGAGGTGGCGGGGATCGCCGCTGTCACCGCTGGGTGGCTGATGATGAATTTCAGGAAGATCTGGCCCCACGACGCACAGTCGATCTCGCTGGCCCAGGGCGGCAGCGGCCGGTCCTTGACGGCGCGGAACAGGCGCCCGTCCTGGAACGGGCGATTGACCAGCACGGCCACGCCGCGCTCCTGGCACAGCGGCAGCAGCGCGCGCTCGGCATTGCGTTCGGCCAGGGAATAGTTCAGCTGCACAAAATCCAGGCGTTCGCTGCGCACGATCTGCGCCAGCGCCTCATGCGCGTCCTCGCGGTAGTGGGTGATGCCGACATGGCGGGTCTTGCCCTGATCCTTCAGTTGGCGTGCAAAGCGCAGGTTGTCGCGCCAGTCGATCAGGTTGTGGACCTGTAGCAGATCCACGGTATCGCTATGCAGGTCGCGCAGCGACTGTGTCCATTGCGCCTGCGCCGCGCCGCCGGCCGGGCTGGATATCTTGGTGGCCAGGAAGACCTTGCCGCGCGCATCGGCGTCCCGCAGCAGGTCGCCGGTGACGCCTTGCGCGCTGCCATAGCTGGGCGCGGTGTCGATCACCGAGCCGGGCGTTTGCAGCAGCAGGGCCAGGACGTCGGCCAGCGGGGCGCGTTCGGCGCGTTCCGTTCCCACGTTGAAGGTGTTGGACGTACCCATGCCGATCACCGGCAGGGTTTCGTGGCCGCCGGGCAGTGCCCGGCGCAATGGCCCTGCAGCGGGCGGCGCCGCGAGCGTGCTTGCGGGCCAGGTGCCACAGGGCAGGCTAAGTGCGGCGGCAAGGCGCGCGCCGCGGCCAAGAAAACGGCGTCTATCGTATGACATGACGATCTCCTTGCTGGCGAGCCCGGATTCCGGCGGCCGGGGCTGCGGCATTTAGTCACTGCGCGCCGCGCAGCGGCCCGGCTAGCTTAAGCTGTTGCCTCGGTCCGTATCATATTCTCACGAATAGGAATCCTGCCGCCATGGTCGCTCTGCTGGTCGCCTGCACCTACCTCTTGCTTGCCGTCGCGCATGTTTACTGGGCGCTGGGCGGGCGCCTGGCAAAGGATGCCGCCGTTCCCCGCGTGCCGCGCAAGGTGGCCGCCGGCGACATTGCGCCACCGGCAATGGCGAGCGCGATGGTGCCCGCCTTTACGCCCTCGCGCACGGGCACGCTGCTGGTGGCCGTTGGTCTGGCTGCAGTGGCCTTGATGGTGGGGGCGCGCGCCGGGCTGGCCACGGCGCCTAGCGCCGGACCGATCCTGCAATGGGCCATCGGCCTGGTCGCGCTGGCCATGCTGGCCAGGGCGGTGGGCGATTTTCGGCTGGTTGGCTTTTTCAAGCGCATCACCGGCTCTTCGTTTGCCTGGCTGGATACGCGGGTCTATTCCCCCCTGTGCCTGGCGCTGTCCGCAGGCCTGGCGTACGTGGCGATTCTCCCGCCGTGAGCGGCGCCGCATTCCTGGCAGCCGCATGCGCCGTATCGCAAGAACCCCTGATTGCAAAGTGAAGTGGCGCGTCTGACAATGCCCTGCACCTTGGGCCGGGCGCTGCCGCCACGGCCCATCCGGCGGGCCAGGCAAGCAACGAAAACGGCAAACGGCAAATGGGAAACGGGAGACCACGATGCGCACCCAGGGCGCGATCATCGGCGCCGGGCCGGCAGGCCTGCTGCCAGGAGATGTCATGACAAAGCTTGGTTGCCCACCACCGCGGCCGGCGGAGGGCCTGCGATGATCGCCAGCTTCCTCGGCGTGCTGTTCGACGGGCTGGCCTATGGTTGCCTGCTGTTCCTGATCAGCGTAGGGCTGTCGGTGACCATGGGCCTGATGAATTTCGTCAACCTGGCGCACGGCGCGTTCGCCATGTTCGGCGGCTACGTCGCAGTGGTGCTGATGACCCGGGCCGGCGTGCCCTTCCTGGCGACGCTGCCGCTAGCCTTCGTGGGGGCCGCGGCGGTGGGCTGGGTGCTGGAGCGCACCCTGTACCGGCGCCTGTACCGCGCCAGCCATTTCGACCAGGTGCTGTTCTCGATCGGGCTGACCTTCATGGCGATCGCGGGGGCCACCTACGTGTTCGGGCCGGGCCAGCAGCCGGTGGCGCTGCCCGCCGTCCTGCTCGGCCAGGTGCGCGTGGCGGGCCTGGACCTTGGCGCCTATCGCCTGTTCCTGATCGGCGTGGTGGTGGTCATCACCGTGGCGCTGGGCTGGCTGGTGGCGCGCACGCGCTTTGGCGCGCAGGTGCGCGCGGCGGTGGACAACCAGCAAGCGGCGCGCGGCCTGGGCATCAATGTGGAGCGGGTATTCAGCCTGACCTTCGCGCTTGGCTCCGGGCTGGCCGGGCTGGGCGGCGGGCTGGGCATCGACGTGCTGGGGCTCGATCCGTCGTTCCCGCTCAAGTACATGGTGTATTTCCTGCTGGTGGTGGCCGTGGGCGGCGCGGGCACCATCCGCGGCCCGCTGGTGGCGGCGCTGCTGCTGGGCGTGGCCGATGTGGCAGGCAAGTATTACGTGCCGGCGGTTGGCGCCTTTGTCATCTATGCGCTGATGGTGCTGCTGCTGGTGCTGTTCCCGGCCGGTCTCTATGGGAGGCGGGCATGAGCGCCGTTGACGGGGTACCGAATCGCGCGATCGCGCGGCGCACTCATTTGCCCGACGGGCGCTGGCGCGTTGGCGAGATCGTGTTCTGGCTGGTGCCGGTGGCGGTGTTCTTCTTGCTGCCCGGCTACCTGATCCTTGGCAGCCAGGTGCTGATCACCGGGCTCTTCGCGCTGTCGCTGGATTTGCTGCTGGGCTACGCCGGGATCGTCTCGCTGGGGCATGCGGCCTTCTTCGGCCTGGGCGCTTACACCGCCGGGCTGCTCGCCGCGCATGGCTGGGGCGAGCCGGTCTCGGGCCTGCTCGCGGCCGGCGCGGTGGCCGGCCTGGCGGGTTGGCTGGCGAGTTTCCTGGTGGTGCGCGGCGGGGACCTGACCCGGCTCATGGTCACGCTGGGCATCGGCTTGATGCTGTTCGAGGCGGCCAACAAGGCGGCTTTCCTGACCGGCGGCGTGGATGGCCTGTCGGGCGTCACCATGGCGCCGCTGCTCGGGCTGTTCGAGTTCGACCTGTTCGGCAAGACCGCCTACCTTTACAGCCTGGTGGTGACGTTCCTGCTGTTCGTGCTGGTGCGCAGGCTGGTGGCTTCTCCCTTCGGGCTGTCGCTTCGCGGCATGCGCGAGGGCGCGCGCCGCATGCCGGCGCTGGGTGTCGACGTGCCGCGCCGCCTGGGCGCGGTGTTCGCCGTGGCGGCGGCGCTGGCCGGCATAGCCGGTGGGCTGCTGGCGCAGACGACGCAGTTCGTCGGCATGGATGTGCTGGGCTTCCCGCGCTCGGCCGAACTCCTGGTGATGCTGGTGCTGGGTGGCGCGGGCCGCTTGTACGGCGCACTGCTCGGGGCGGCCGTGTTCATGATCGCGCAGGATGTGCTGGCAGGCATCAATCCGGTGTACTGGCAGTTCTGGATTGGCCTGCTGCTGGTGGTGATCGTGCTGTTTGCGCGTGGCGGGCTGATGGGCGCGCTGGATGCCTTGTGCCGCCGCATGCGCCGCAAGCCGGGAGGAAGGCGGCCATGACCAGGTTGCTGCGTACCGAGGGGCTGTCCAGGTCCTGGGGCGGGTTTGCCGCCAACAGCGACATCTCCCTGCAGTTTGCGCCGGGCGCCCGCCATGCGCTGATCGGGCCTAACGGCGCCGGCAAGACCACCTTCATCAACCTGCTCACCGGCGCCTTGCCGGCCAGCAGCGGCAGCATCTGGCTGGGCGACGAGGACATCACGCAATTGCCCCAGCACGCACGGGTGCGGCGCGGCATGACCCGGACCTACCAGATCAACACCTTGTTCCCCGGCCTGACGGTGCTCGAATCCGTGGTGCTGGCGGTGGCAGAGCGCAGCGGCGCCACCCGGATCTGGCATCGCACCGTGGCTGCGCAGCGGGCACTGGCCGACGAGGCCATGGCGGTGCTGGCCAGCCTGCGCCTGGACGCCGAGGCCGATACCGAGACGCGCAGCCTGCCATACGGCAAGCAGCGTCTGCTGGAAATCGCGCTGGCGCTGGCCACCCGGCCCGCCATCCTGCTGCTGGATGAACCCGCGGCGGGCATTCCGGCCGGGGAGAGCGCCGAGCTGTTCGGCGTGATCGCCGGTTTGCCGCGCGGCATCACCATCCTGTTTATCGAGCACGACATGGACCTGGTATTCCGCTTTGCCGAGCGCATCACGGTGCTGGTGGGTGGCCGCGTGCTCACCGAGGGCACGCCCGCGGAGATCGGCGCCGATCCTCGCGTCAGGGAGGTATACCTCGGGCAGGCTGCCCATGACTGAACTGCTGCGGGTGCAGGGGCTGAGCGCGGGCTATGGCGACGCCGTCGTGCTTGACGGCATCGACCTGGTGCTGGAAGCCGGCGAAAGCCTGGCCTTGCTGGGCCGCAACGGGGTGGGCAAGAGCACGCTGCTGATGACGTTGATGGGCCTGACCCGGCAGCGGCGCGGCAGCCTGTCCTGGCGCGGGCGCGACCTGGCGCGGCTGGCGGCGCACCAGCGCGCCGCCGCCGGCCTGGGATGGGTGCCGCAGGAGCGCTGCATGTTCCCGTCCCTGACCGTGGAGGAACACCTGACGGCGGTGGCGCGTCCGGGCCACTGGAATGTCGCTCGGGTCTACGAAGTCTTTCCCCGACTGCAGGAACGGCGCGCAAACCTGGGCAACCAGTTGTCGGGGGGAGAACAGCAGATGCTCGCGATTGGCCGGGCGCTCATGGTAAACCCGGCCCTGCTATTACTCGACGAGCCGATGGAGGGATTGGCGCCTATTATTGTTCAGGAATTGCAGCATGTGATACGCCGCTTGATCGAAGAGGGCGGCATGGCTGTGATCGTGGTGGAGCAGCACGCTCGCCTGGCGCTTGGCATGACGCGGCGTGCGATGGTGCTCGATCGCGGCAGGGTAGTGTTTGAGTCGACCAGCGCGGAGCTGCTGGCGGACAAGGCCAGTTTGGACAGGTTGCTGACGGTTGCCTGAGCCCAACCCCGGTATGGTCAACCGGCGGCAGGCGATTGGCGGCGAACGTTGGCGGCCGTTGGCGGCAACGACGCCTTCGGCCATCGGCAGTGCCCATTTTTCGCAGGCGGGTAGTCACGGGGAACTATGGAAACCCATGAGCAGAACCGGCTCGTCAACGCCTATATCCAGCGTTACAGCCGCTACGACCCGGCCATTGGCCGTCACGAGGTGCGCTCGTTCTGGGTCTGGCAGGCCTGCGACTGGCTCGGCGTCAACGACCCCGAAGGGTTATGGCGGCTGGTGCTGGAAGTCCTGGCCCGCACCGACAGTCCCCGCGTACTTGGCGCACTTGCCGCCGGCGAGCTTGAAGACCTGATCGAGTACCACGGCCCGGCCTTCATCGGCCGCATCGAGCAGGAGGCCGCGCGCGACCCGCGCTTTCGCCGCCTGCTGTGCGGCGTCTGGCGCAGTTCCACGCCCGAGGTCTGGGCGCGCGTGCTGGCCGCCAGCGACAGCAACTTCAACGAAGTGCCGCAGCGCGCGATGTGGATATGCTACGACCAGCATGGCGGGGATGCGCAGGGCGCGGCGGCGCAGCCCGATGGCGAGGCTGGCGTGTCTCGCGAGGCCCACAGACAGCCTGCCCGTATCGTGCCATCGCCGTCGTGGTTGCCGCAGCGTGAAGGCGCAATGCACGCAGACTCGCCGCCGCATCGCGCCGCCTGGCCTACTTCCCCGGATCCTTGATGTTGTCGAATTTGTCGAACTCCACGTTGTGGAGCTCGCCGCCAACCTTTTCCACGCGCCGGATATAGACGGTCTGGACCACGTCGCGGGTGTCCGGGTCGATCATGATCGGGCCGCGCGGGCTGGCGATCTTCATGCCCTTGAGCGCCGCGACGAACTTGCCGCCGTCGGTGGCACCGCCGGTCTTCTTCAACGCATCGTAGATCGCGCGCATGCCGTCGTAGGCGGCCACGGCCATGAAGTTAGGCCGGCCGGCGCCAGGGTTGGCTTCGGCAAAGGCCTTCAGGAAGGTCTTGTTCTCGGGCGAATCGTGCGCCATCGAGTAATGGAACGACGTGATCACGCCCAGCGTGGCGTCGCCCATGGCCGGCAGCACGTGGTCGTCGGTCAGGTCGCCGGTGGCGATCACGCGGATGCCGGCCTCGGCCAGGCCGCGCTCGCGAAAGCCTTTCATGAACGCCACGCCTTGCTCGCCGGCGGGCAGGAACAGAAACACCGCCTCCGGCCTGGCGTCCTTGATGCGCTGGATGAACGGCGCGAACTCCGGGTTGCGCAGCGGCACCCGGATCGATTCGACCACCTGTCCGCCGCCGCCGATGAAGTTGGTCTTGAACGCGGTCTCCGCGTCGATCCCCGGCGCGTAGTCCGCCACCAGCGTCACTACCTTGCGCACCTTGTTCTTGATGGCCCAGGTGGCCATCGGCGCCGAGATCTGCGGCAAGGTCATCGACACCCGCGCGATATACGCGGATTTGGTGGTGATCGAGGACGACGCTGCGTTGAAGATCACCATCGGCTTGCTGGCCTGCTCGGCAATCGGCGCCACTGCCAGGGCCTCGGGCGTGAGGCCGAAGCCGGCCAGCACGTCGACCTTGTCGCGCACCACCAGCTCCTGTGCCAGCCGCTTTGCCACATCCGGGGCCGGGCCCGTGGTGTCCTTGCTGATGATCTGCACCTTGCGTCCCGCCACGGTATCGCCATTGAGCTTCTGGAACGCCTTGATGCCGCCTTCCATCTGCTTGCCATAGTCGGCAAAGCTGCCCGAGAAGGGCGCGATCAGCCCGATCCTGACGGGATCGGCGGCGTGGGCGAGCGAAGGCGCCACGGCAAGCACGCTGCAAGCCGCGAGGGCACGCAGCAAGGGGGCAAAGGTCATCGATGGTCTCCTGGTCGAGTGCGCTCTGGTCCCGCAAAGGGGCTGGGCGGGTGCTGGCGCGGGGCACTGGCAGAGGAGTTTAGGGGGCAGGGCGGTTTGGTGCAATCGGGGCTTGCGCAAAGGGCTGCGGCCAGCCACGCGCAGTCGGCATAGAATGCGCGCTGGCTCAGATACCACCCATGCGGTGCAAATCGGGAATGATGAAAGTACTTGCGCTATCCGGCAGCCTGCGGGCCGTGTCCGTCAATTCCGCGCTGCTGCGCGCGGCCGCGCGGCTGGCGCCAGCGAATGTGTCGGTCGCCGTGTTCAGCGGCCTTGGGGAGTTGCCGCTGTTCAACCCGGACGGCGAGGCATGTCCGCATGCCAGCGTCATACGTTTTTTTACCGAGGTGGCGCAGGCGGATGCGCTGCTGATCGCCAGCCCTGAGTACGCGCACGGCGTGACCGGCACGATCAAGAATGCACTGGACTGGCTGGTGGGCTACGAGCCGTTCGCCTTCAAGCCGGTCGCCGTGCTCAATGCATCGCCGCGCGCGCACCATGCCGATGCGGCACTGCGCGAGACCTTGAAGACGATGGCCGCCGTCATTATCGAGCCGGCGTCGATCACCGTGCCATTGCTGGGCGCCGGGCTGGATGAGGATGGCATGGTCTCGACGCCGGCCATTGCCGCTGCCATTCAAGAAGCGCTGGTGGCGCTGTACGATGCCGTCGTCCTTAACAAGACGACGGCAGCTGCCACATTTCCGCTTGCGTGACCGGTTAGCGGCTGGCCGCTGGCGGCGCGCCGCAGGAGGATCAGGACGGTCTGGCGGTTCAGGCAGCCACGAGGCGGAACGTGGATACGGCTTCCTTCAGGCGCTGGGCCTGCTCTTCCAGCGATCCCGCGGCGGCCGCGGCTTGCTCCACCAGTGCGGCGTTCTGCTGCGTCACCGTGTCCATCTGGGTGACGGCCTGGTTGACCTGCTCGATGCCGGCGCTCTGCTCGGCCGAGGCGGCGCTGATCTCGCCCATGATGTCGGTCACGCGTTTTACCGCGCCCACGATCTCATCCATGGTCTGGCCGGCCTTGGTGACCAGTTGCGAGCCCTTTTCCACGCGCTCGACCGAGTCGCCGATCAGCGACTTGATCTCCTTGGCGGCGGTCGCGCTGCGCTGTGCCAGGCTGCGCACCTCGCCGGCCACCACCGCAAAGCCCCGGCCTTGCTCACCCGCGCGGGCGGCTTCCACCGCGGCATTCAGGGCGAGGATGTTGGTCTGGAAGGCAATGCCCTCGATCACGGCAATGATGTCGGCCACCTTGCGCGAAGCGCCGTTGATCTCCTGCATGGTGTCGACCACCTGGCCAACCACCGCGCCGCCCTTGATCGCGATCTCGGAGGCGTTGACGGCGAGCGAGCTGGCCTGCTTGGCGTTGTCCGCGTTCTGGCGGACGATGCTGGTCAGCTCCTCCATGCTGGAGGCTGTTTCCTGCAGTGACGACGCTTGTTCTTCCGTGCGCTGGGACAGATCCGTGTTGCCTGCGGCGATCTGGCTCGTGCCGGACGCGATGGATTCGGTGCCGGTGCGCACCTGGGTCACGATGCGCAGGATGTTGCCATTCATGTCGCCCAGGGCGCGCAGCAACTGGCCGGTCTCGTCCTTGCTGTCCGAGCGGATGTGGCTGGTCAGGTCGCCCGACGCCACCTTGCGTGCGAAGCCCACGGCGCGATGCAGCGGCGCGGTGATGCCGGCGGTCAGCCATACCGAGAACGCGACGCCGATGGCCAGCACCAGCACGCCAAGCGCGATCAGGCGATTGCGCGCGCTGAGGTAGATCTCGTTGATATCCAATGCGGTCTGGTCAATGCTGGCGCGCTGGATATCGAGCAGCTTCTGGATCTCGGCAAGATAGGCGTTGCCGGCGGGCACGAACTCGCTCTCGAGCACCTGGTTGGCTTCGTCGGTCTGGCCGGCTTCCTTGAGCTTGGTGATCTTGTCGCGCGAGTCGTTGTACGGCTTGCGCACGGTCTGGATCGTCTTGAATGCCGCCTTCTCCGCGTCGGAGGACAGCATCGGCTCGAGCTTGTCGCGCAACGCCGCGATGGCATCGACCGACCCCTTTGTCTCGGCGGCGAAGAACGCGCCCAGGCTCGGGTCGGCACTGCGCGCCACCGCGGTGGTGCGGCGCACGCTCGTATGCATCAGGCGATACCAGTCGCTGACGACCCGCTCCTTGGCCAGCGGCTGCTGCATCATGTCGTGCGTGTGGCTGGCCACGTCCTGCAGCCCCAGGATGCTGAACACGGTCATGAGCGTTGACAGCAGCAGCACCACGCCAAAGCCAATGCCAAGGCGTACCCCGATTCCAAGATTTTTCATTTTCTTCTGCCTGAATGGAAATAATACGGTGGCGAAATGCTGGTCCGGAGGACGCGGATTCGCTCTATTGTCAGCCGCGCCGTTCTGTCGCGAACGCATTTGCGGGCTATGGTGAGTATCGGCAATTGAGGTGGGAACTTGAGTGCCGGGGCTTGTTGCCTGGCGAGGATGGCGTGCCCAGGCGGATGCATGAAGGAAGGGCGGCCAGGTATGCCGTGGCTCGCACGCGAAGATCCACTCGGCCCCGATCTTCATCGCCTGTGCTCGAAATCGGGCATTGACCTGCAATGCAAAAGGGAGCCACGCGGGCTCCCTTTTGTTCCAGTTGCGGCCTGTTTGCCCGCTCAGCTTACAGCGCGGCGTCCTTCAGCTTCTTCATCGGGCGAACCTTGACCTTGACGGTCGCCGGCTTGGCGGCGAACCACTGGTCTTCGCCGGTGAACGGGTTCTTGCCGAAGCGCTTCTTGGTGGCGGCGACCTGGGTTGCCACGACCTTGAACAGGCCGGGCAGGGTGAATTCGCCGGCGCCCTTCTTGTGCACCGCGCTCAGGATGGTGTTTTCCAGATGGACCAGCACGGTCTTGACCGTCTTGGCATCCAGTTCAGTCTGGGCCACCAGGTGGGCCACCAGGCTGGACTTGTTGAAGGTGTCCTTCAGGGGTTTCACCGCCGGCGCGGCCGCTGCGACCTTCTTTGCCGGAGCCGCCTTCTTTGCCGGCGCCGCCTTCTTGGCGGCAGGCTTGGCGGTGGTCTTTACGACAGCATTTGCTTTGGTAGCCATGGATTATGGAGTCTTGTTTTCGTTGAATGACGCTTGCTGCCGACGGCAGCAAGCGCATGGGGAGCATAGCATTCCCGGTGGCGCCTGCCAAACGCCTGCCAAACGCCTGCCATCACGCCAGGGCCGCTCTACGCCCCTTTCATGGACCCCGCCGGGCGCTACCAGCACGGCGTAGCGCCTGGAGCCCGGTCGGAAGACAGCGATTGCTAAGCCGCGCCCTGTGGCTGGCATTGCGCGGCCTTGCTGGCCGCCTGGTACAGCACGGGTTCGAGGATGCCCAGCCGCGCGCGCGCTGCCTCGAGCGGCTCATGCAGCAGCGTCTCGTAGTCCTCGGCCATCAGCCACTTCGCCTTGCGTCCATGCCGATACCCCTCGACAACGGCGCGCAGGTACGCGGTGTTGCCGGTCTTGCGCAGGCTCTGCAAGGCGGTAGCAGCGGCGATGAATGCCCAGCCGAGGCCGCCGGTCTGTGCGTAGCTGAACGCCACCAGCGCTGCTTCGCCCAGGTTCTCGTCGGCCTTGTAGCCGGTCAGCACATGCCAGATGTCATGGATATCGCGGGTGCGCCTGCCTAACCAGGCATAGGGGTCTTCCACCAGCGGCTCGCGGTCGAGGTTTGAGATCTTGGCCAGCCCTGTCGCGCTGTAGCCCGTTTCTTCCAGGAACGAGCGGTAGGCAGCCCCGAGCGTGCCGGGCGCGAAGCTGGCGATGAACGCCGGGTCGGAGAAGCGCTCCGTCAGTTCGACGCGAAGATAAGCCAGCCGCCGCCCGCTCGTGGTCCTCAGGAGCCGCGCGTAGTTCTTCGGCGTGGACGGTCCGTTAAGGGCGCGCATGATGAGAAACACTTGCGTGGTGTCGTCTCCGTTTGCCAGCAGCTTGCGGATCGCACGGAATGCGGCTGGAAAGTCACGCTTATAGAGAGCGGGGGAGGTCGCTATGTCCATTGCCTCGTTCCTCTTGTCGGGGTTGTTGCCGGGATTGTTGCCGGGATGGCGAAGTCGCCGGTGCTTCGGGTCTTCAGGGTTTCCAGGGTTTTCATCCAGGTCCCTGATTGCAATGAGCGATCTTTGCAGGGAATGGCCGACTACAATGTCGCCTTCCTGACATAAGACTACGATTGGCGCAGTGTCAAAATCATCCACCCCCGAGGACTACCTCGCCGCCCTGCGATCCAGCGCATGGTTCGCCGGTCTTGCCGCTGATTTTCAACGGTGGATCGTGGCGCACGCCAAGGTCAGGTCACTAGCTGCGGGCCAGCGCCTGTTCGCGTACGGGGACCCGGCGGATGGCCTGTACTTTGTGGTGGCTGGCGCCATCCGCATGACCAGTTCCTCCGCCGATGGCAAGGAGGCACTGCTGGCTTTTGCGGAAACGCCGCAATGGTTCGGCGAGGTTGCCTTGTTTGACGCCTTGCCGCGCGCCCACGACGCCTGGATCGAGACCGACGTGGTGCTGCTGCATATCGGCCAGCAGGATGCGGTGCGGTTTCTCGACGAAAATCCGGTGTACTGGAAAGCGGTTGGCCTGCTGATGGCCCCAAAGCTCAGGCTGGCGTTCGAAGCGATTGGCTCGTCGGTGCTGATGCCTGTGCCGGTCAGGCTGGCGCGCCGCTTGCTGGCCATCGCGGGCGGCTATGGCGAGCGCCATGGCCTGAGCAAGCGGGTGATCAACGTGCAGCAGGAGCAACTCGGCTTGATGCTGTCGGTTTCCCGGCAAACAGTGAACCAGATCCTCAGGGATTTCGAGGCGCAGGGCCTGGTGCAGCGCACGCGCGGGTCCGTCGAGATACTGGATCTCGCGTCGCTGCGAAGATTCGCGGAGGTCGGCTAGGCCATGCCGGCCCACCGCGACCGCACTCAGGCCACGATCAGCGTCAACCCCGCTGGCAGCGACTCGCCAAAGACCCGTCCTTCATCGGCCTCATCGAGTTCCACCGTTGCGCGCACCATGTCGATCCAGCTGCGTGGCGCGTTGGCGGCCTCGAGCCGGCTGACCACGCGCATGCGGATCTCCAGCGGCAGGTCCCGTGACCGGTCCCCCGTCATGCGGGCGATCTGCACGGCGGCGAACGCGCCCGGCTCGACCTTCTTCCAGTCGAGCGCAAGAATCGCCTCCAGCCATCGCGAGCCCACCTCCGGTGGCACGACGCTGTGCGCGCTGCCGTAGAACGGCCGGCGCGCGCCGATGCGGCCCACGGCCCACCAGCTTTGAGGGTTCTCCGAGGGCTTCTTGAGCCGCGCGAGCAGCCACTCGGCGACTTCGATCTTGCGCTCGACGGGCACGCGTTCCAGCGATCCCGCGAGCCGCACCATGTCGGCGTAGCCTGATTTGGCAGCGCCGGCGGGGCGCTTGTAGCGCCCCGTGCCGGGGGGCTGCAGGTAGAAGGCGATGTCGTCCAGCAAGCGCAACTGCGCGCTTTCGTCCAGGCCGCCAGCGGTGCGGCGCCACAGCGTCCACCATTCCGACCAGATCTGGCTCTCATTGACGTACTGGATGCCCTGCTCGAACAACGACCAGAGCTGCCCGGCGCGCCACTCGTCCAGCGGGTAGCCGAACCCAGGCCGCATGCAATAGCCGGCGAGGTTGAGCCAGAGGCGTTCATGGTCTGCCGTGCGGCGGCGGCGGCGCGCGCGTTCCCACAACGTGCCGAACAGGGCGCGCAGCAGCGCGCTGTCCCATTGGTCGCGCGCGCCCAGCAGTTGCTCCAGTTGCGCGCGCAGCCGCTTGACTTCCTTGGGGCCAACGTCTTGCGAGCGGGCGCCAAAGGTGCGGTCGATGCATTCGACGGCCTGGGCCAGGCAGGGGTGCGGCGCGTGGGTCGCCGTGTCTGCCGCTGGGGCATCACCGCGCAGCTGGAACTCGAGCAGCCAGCGCTGCGAAGCGTTGGCGATCTCGCTGCAGTGCACTTCCAGCGTGCCGACTTCGGTGAGCGACGTGGTGAGTTGCACCAGCGTCTCCCGCGCGTCGCTGGCGCCGCGCGGTTGCACCACGGTGGCGATCGGCGGCAGGCGGACGAAATCGCCGCTGGCGAGGTCGGCCAGTTCGCCTGGCTGATAGGGCGTGTCGGCGACGGAGGAGACCAGGTGGAAGCGCACCGGATGCCCGAGGCGCAGGGAGAAGGTGCGATCCTTGAGATGGATCTCCTGGCCGTCTTCGGTGCCGCGCGGCAACAGGCAAATGCCGCGCTCTGCCTGCGCGGCATCACCGTTGTCCAGCACGAGGAAATAGCTGCGCGGCGAGCCCCCGCCGATGCGCGGCGCATGCCCGGCGCGGGCCAGCGCGAACGCCACCGCGCCACGGGCGACCGCCACGTCGGGGTTGTCGTTGTGCAGCACATGCAAGGGCGCTCGGCGCCAGGCGCCAAGCGTGCTCGACAGACGCCCCGTCAGCGCCTCGGCGCGGAACACGCCGCCGTTGAGCAGCAAGGTGTCGGGCATCGGTGGCGCGTCGTCTGGCGCTTCTGCTGCATCCTGTGCGTTCGCGATGCGCGACTGGGCTGCGTGCTGGCCGAGGAAGGCCGCAACGTGCCGGGTGATCGCCGGGTCGGCCGCATAGGGCAGGCCAAATTCGACGATGCCGCCCCGTGAGCGCCCCGGCCTTTCGCCGGCCGAAACGGCTGGGAAAAACCCCTCGACAATGATCTGCTCGATCTCCTGCCGGGTGACTTCGACCGAGCGCGCGCCGCCGATCAGCCGGGAGCCCGAACCGAGCAGCGTGATCGTGACCGCGTCCGGCGCTTGCGCGCTGAGCAGTTGCTCCTTGGCGGCACGGCATCGCTCGACCAACTGCGACAGGCTGCCCGCCGACAAGCGCGAGTGTGCCGTGGCGATGCGCGACTCGACCAGATGCGCGAGGGCGAGATCCATGTTGTCGCCGCCGAGCATCAGGTGATTGCCAACCCCGATCCGGGTCAATTGTGGCTGGCCGTCCTGCACCTCCACCTTGATCAGCGTCAGGTCGGTGGTGCCGCCGCCAACATCACAGATCAGCACCAGCCGCGTTTGCGCCAGGTCGGCCGCTAGCGTTTCGCGATGATGGAACACCCAGTCGTAGAACGCCGCCTGGGGCTCCTCCAGCATGCGCAGCGCGGGCAGTCCGGCCATGCGCGCGGCTTCCAGCGTGAGGGCGCGCGCGCCCTCATCGAACGAGGCGGGCACGGTGAGCACCACATCCTGCTCCTCGAGCCGGGCATCGGGAAAACGGTGGTTCCATGCCGCGCGCACGTGCGCCAGGTAGCTGGCGCTGGCCGCCACCGGCGACACCTTGCCGACTTCGTCGGCGGCGCCCCACGGCAGGATCGGCGCGACGCGGTCGACCGACGCATGCGACAGCCAGCTTTTGGCGCTGGCGACCAGCCTGCCGGGCACTTGTGCGCCCAGCGTGCGCGCCAGGCGGCCCACCACGACCTGGCCCGATGCGGCCCCGTCCGTCCCCTCGGCCCCTTCGGCCCCACTGGCAACTTGCCACGGCAACTGCAGATCGCTGGCATTCAACTCCCCCGGCGCCGCGTGGTACCGCACGGACGGCAGGAGTGGCCGCGTGGCCACCTCGCCCAGGCTCACCAGTTGATCGATGTCGAAGACGCGGATGTCCTCCGACCCTGCCTCGCCATAGGCGACGACCGTGTTGCTCGTGCCCAGGTCAATGCCGACGCTATACCGCTTCATGCATGGCACTCAGGCATTCGCGCTGCCGCGCACGTCGAACTCGACCTTCCAGCGCTCGCCCGTGCCACGGGGCACGGCTTCCAGTTCCAGCGTGCCGGCCTCCGTGATGCGGGCATGCAGCTTCACCGGCACGACTTCACCAGGCGTGCGGCCTTCGGGCGGCAGCGTGGCCTGGATTTCGTCGAGCTCTTGCAGGTCTTCGGGCCCCCAGAAGTCGAGCAGGGTGCCTACCTGGTCCTGGCGGCGCACCGACGAGCCGAAGAAGCGGAAGTGCACGGGCTCGCCGACCACGAGCCCGAATTCCTGCTCCGGCAACGGCGCCTCGGTGCCTTCTTCCATGCCGAAGGGCGCCACGCACAGCGCCTGGATGGGCGGCTCGAAGCCCGGGATGGCGGGCATCGCCGACTCCACCGCAATGTAGTAGGCTCGCGCGGTACCGCCGCGAATGCGCACGCCCTTGCCGCGGCGCACGTAGCCGTAGTACGCGGCGCCACGCGCGACAGCCAGGTCCAGGTCGGCGCCACCCAGCAGGCGCGCGGGCGCTGCGCCTTCCGCGGCGAGCCAGCCGTTGAGCGTCTGCAGGATGCGCTCGACCAGCAGGGCGGACTTGAACACGCCGCCGTTGAACAGCACCGCCGTGGGATGCAGGAAGGTCGCACCCGGCGCCGGCGCGCCGGCCAGGCCTTCCATCTCGGCCAGCGCTGCCACCTGGCGGCCCAGGAACGCCGCCAGATGTCGCGTGATGGCCGGGTCCTGCGCGTACGGCAGGCCCAGTTGCGTCAGCCCCGCGCGTGCCCGGCTGACCGGGCGGGCAGAGCCATCCACCTGGGGGAAAAAGCCTTCCAGGATGATCTGGGTGAGCTCGGCGCGGGTCAGCTCGGTGCGGATCGAGCCGCCGATGAGCTTGGAGCCGCGGCTTGGCACGACCAGCGGCACCGCGTCCGTGGCCGGGTCGCTGAGCAGGGTTTCCTTGGCGCTGCGGCAGGCATAGGTGAGCGCGCGAAGTTGCCATGGGTCGGCCTGCGTGCCTTGGGCCGCGAGCTTGCGCGCCACCACGTGGGCCAGCGCCAGGTCCATGTTGTCGCCGCCCAGCAGGATGTGCTCGCCGACGGCGACGCGGTGCAGCTCCAGGTTGCCCTCGCGCTCGATCACGGCGATCAGCGAGAGATCGGTAGTGCCGCCACCCACGTCGACGACCAGGATGATGTCGCCCACCTTGACCTGCTTGCGCCACTGGCCGCCGCTCTTCTGAATCCAGCTATAGAGCGCGGCCTGAGGCTCCTCCAGCAGGGTCATGCGGGCATAGCCAGCGGATTCGGCGGCTTCTGCCGTCAGTTCCCGCGCGGCCGGATCGAACGACGCGGGAATGGTGACGGTGATGTCCTGCTCACCGAACGGGGCGTCGGGATGCGCGTGGTCCCACGCTTCGCGCAGGTGCGAGAGATAGCGCACGGAAGTCTCGAGCGGCGACACGCGCGGCACTTCCGCCGGCGCGTCGTTCGGCAGGATCGCCGCGCGGCGGTCTACCCCGGGGTGGCACAGCCAGCTCTTCGCGCTCGATACCAGCCGGATCGGCGTGGCCGCGCCACGGCTGCGCGCCAGCTCGCCCACGGCGAAGTCTCGCGTGGCGTTCCACGGCAAGGCCAGGTCGCCCGGAGCCAGCTCGCTCGGATGCGGCAGGTACAAGAACGACGGCAGCAGGTCGCAATCTTCAATAGCGCCTGGTGCGGTGAGCTGCGTGATGGGCAGGACGCCCTGGGTGGTCTTCTCACCGTCACTGGTGGCGAGGTCGACGTAGGAGAGGGCGCAATGCGTCGTGCCCAGGTCGATGCCGATCGAGTAGCGCGGGTCGCTCATAGCTCGACCTCGGCCGGGGCGATCACGGTGGCGTCATGGCGCTCGGCCAGCCGGGGCAGGCGGACTTGCGCCACGCGCCAGCCACGGTGGCTGATGTTGCCGTTGAACGGCGCGCTGCCGACCACGTTGCCGGTCAGCCGGATGGCGGTGGCATCGAACCCGTCGGGCACCGTGACGCGGCTGCCCTCGGCTTCCTCGCGCACCGGCCGGATGGTGAAATGTTCGCGCAGCACGGCGCGGCAGCCGTCATGCACCAGCCGGGCGGCGGCACCGATTTCCGTGTCGGAATAGCCGGCGATGTCTTCCTCGACAAAATCGATGAAGCGCGCGTCGCGCTGGAGCAGGCCCAGCAGCTGGAGAGCGGCCTCCGGGCTCGCTTCCTTCAGCGCGCTCGGGGCCGGTGCCGCGGCCACGGGGGCGGGGGCCGGTGCAGGGACCGCTGCAGGGACCGGTGCGGCGGGCGCTGGACTTGCGCCGGGCCCCGTGCCGTCACGCAGGCGCCGCACGCCCGCGGCAAGCTCGCGGTCGCCCAGGATGTTGAAAAACGTGCCCATGGCAAGAGAAATCCTGCCCAGGAAAGACATGTTCGAGTCGGTCATCAATGGCTCCAGATGTGCTCTGTTGAAGGACGAGCTGTCCCCTGGCGATGCTGTACTGGGCCGGCCCTGCCGCAGCGCAGGCGCTTGCCGGCAGGCAACGGCGTGGTGCGCGCAGTGGCGGGCTCGCCCGTCAGCATCTTGTTCTTCGGGCCCGGCCGGGCCGCTCAAGGCGGTATTTTGCCCTAAGGCGCCCATGATCCGGCCAATGCGGCCCACGAAGTGGCAGGACTCTCACCAATATCCCCCATGCATGCCCGCCATGACTCGCCCTTACGCAGGGCGCCGGAGTAGCCTTTAATAGAGCAAAGTAGAGCAAATGCCCGTCACGATCTGCATTGGAGCTGGGATGAAAGCGCTTTCCACCAAAGAACGCACGCGCAGGCGCCCGTCCGACAAGGTACTGAACGTTCTCGCGGCGCTCGTAGGCCTGGTTACGCTTGCGGCCGGCATCGCCTGGCTCATCTACAAGTGGCGCGTAGATCTCGAAGTTCCGTACTTCGCCATTCCGCTGGTGCTGACGGTCCCCGTGATCGCTGCCGCCGCGTTCCGCAGTTTTTGGGACTAGCGCAGCGGTTTTGTGCCTGTTAGCTGGCTTTGGGCGCAGATAAGCCCGTTGGCCCGCCAGATGGGCGCAGCGAGGGGGCAATTGCTGGCGCGCCGTGCGCCCCCGCATGCGCCACGCGCCGCGAGCCTTGCCCCCACGCAAAACTTGCATTTTGCGATTGCGAAGCAAAAACCCCGTGTGGTTCAGACCCCCCTGGAGAAAATTCAGGCAAAATTCGGGCATTCCTGCCGGGCTGTGACCCAGCCGGTGGCGTTCTCCAACCTATTTCTTGATCCTGAGATAAGCAATGAGTACCCAGCAACCCACCATCATCTACACGCTGACCGACGAAGCTCCGCTGCTGGCGACCAGTGCCTTTTTGCCCATCATCCGCACCTTCACCGCCCCGGCCGGCATCAACGTGACGACCAGCGACATCTCGGTGGCGGGTCGTATCCTGGGTGAATTCCCCGAATTCCTGACCGAGGCACAACGCGTGCCCGACAACCTGGCCGAGCTGGGCCGGCTGACCCTGCAGCCGGACACCAACATCATCAAGCTGCCCAACATCAGCGCCTCCGTGCACCAGCTGGTCAGCGCGATCAAGGAACTGCAGGCCAAGGGCTACAAGGTTCCGGATTTCCCGGAAGACCCGAAGACCGATGCCGAGAAGGCCATCCGCCAACGCTATTCGAAGTGCCTGGGCAGCGCCGTGAACCCGGTCCTGCGCGAAGGCAACTCGGACCGCCGCGCGCCGGCAGCCGTCAAGAACTACGCACGCAAGAACCCGCACAGCATGGGTGAGTGGAGCATGGCTTCGCGCACCCACGTGGCGCACATGAAGCACGGCGACTTCTATCACGGCGAAAAGTCCATGACCCTGGACCGCGCCCGCGACGTCAAGATGGAGCTGGTCACCAAGAGCGGCAAGACCATCGTGCTCAAGCCGAAGGTGTCGCTGCTGGACGGCGAGATCATCGACAGCATGTTCATGAGCAAGAAGGCGCTGTGCGACTTCTATGAAGAACAGATGGAAGACGCGCGCAAGACCGGCGTGATGCTGTCGCTGCACGTGAAGGCCACCATGATGAAGGTCTCGCACCCCATCGTGTTCGGCCACGCCGTGAAGATTTTCTACAAGGAAGCCTTCGAGAAGCACGGCAAGCTGTTCGACGAACTGGGCGTGAATGTCAACAACGGCCTGGTCAACCTGTACGACAAGCTGGAAAGCCTGCCGAGCTCCAAGCGCGAAGAGATCATCCGCGACATGCACGCTTGCCACGAGCACCGTCCCGAGCTGGCGATGGTGGATTCGGCCAAGGGCATCTCCAACCTGCACGCGCCCAATGACGTGATCGTGGACGCCTCGATGCCGGCCATGATCCGCATCGGCGGCAAGATGTGGGGCGCAGACGGCCGTCCGAAGGACACCAAGGCCGTGATCCCGGAGAGCACGTTTGCCCGCATCTACCAGGAAATCATCAACTTCTGCAAGACCAACGGCAACTTCGACCCGGTCACCATGGGCACCGTGCCCAACGTCGGCCTGATGGCGCAGCAAGCAGAGGAATACGGCTCGCACGACAAGACCTTTGAAGTGCCCGAGGCCGGCGAAGCCCGCATCGTTGACATCGCCACCGGCGAAGTGCTGCTGGTGCAGAACGTGGAAGAGGGCGACATCTGGCGCATGTGCCAGGTCAAGGACGCGCCGATCCGCGACTGGGTCAAGCTGGCCGTCACGCGCGCGCGCAACTCCGGCATGCCCGCCATTTTCTGGCTGGACCCGTACCGCCCGCACGAAGCCGAGATGATCAAGAAGGTCGAGACCTACCTGAAGGATCACGACACCACCGGCCTGGACATCCAGATCATGTCGCAAGTGCGCGCCATGCGTTACACGCTGGAACGCGTCATCCGCGGCCTGGACACCATCTCGGTGACCGGCAACATCCTGCGCGATTACCTCACCGACCTGTTCCCGATCATGGAACTGGGCACCAGCGCCAAGATGCTCTCCATCGTTCCGCTGATGGCCGGCGGCGGCATGTATGAAACCGGCGCGGGCGGCTCGGCGCCGAAGCACGTCAAGCAACTGGTGGAAGAAAACCACCTGCGCTGGGATTCGCTGGGTGAATTCCTGGCGCTGGCGGTGTCGCTGGAAGAACTCGGCATCAAGACCAGCAACGAAAAGGCCAAGGTTCTGGCCAAGACGCTGGACGCCGCCACTGGCAAGCTGCTGGACAACAACAAGAACCCGTCGCCCAAGACTGGCCAGCTGGACAACCGCGGCAGCCAGTTCTACCTGGCCATGTACTGGGCCCAGGAACTGGCGGCACAGACCGACGATGCTGCCCTGGCAGCGCAGTTCGCGCCGCTGGCCAAGCAACTGACCGACAACGAGCAGGTCATCGTTGGCGAGCTGTCGGCCGTGCAAGGCAAGCAAGCCGATATCGGCGGCTACTACAAGCCCGACTTTGCCAAGCTGGACATCGTGATGCGCCCCAGCAAGACGCTGAACGCCGCGCTGGCAGCCGTCAAGGCCTAATCGATGCAAGCCTGGCCGCCCTGTCACGCAGGGCGGCCGGCGGCGGGGGGCCCCCCCTGGGG
>NZ_JBXASU010000024.1:30945-91544 GCF_058809705.1 Cupriavidus sp. MPR-AND1C
CCCGCCCCCCGGCGGCGGCGGCCACGCCTTGGGAAAGGCGAGCCGCCATGCAAGCCCCGGGTACCCGGTAACAGGTACCCGGGGCTTGTGCTATTCGAGCTTCACCCTGCCGTCCTTTGCGAGCCGGCGATATTGCGGTATCTCGCCCTGCACGCGCCGGCGGAAATCCTCCGCATTGCCGCGCATGACCCAGATCGACTGCCGCTGGAAGACTGCCTCCACGGAAGGGTCCAGAAGCACCCCCTGCAATTCCTTTTCCAGCCGCTCCACCACCGCTTGCGGCGTGGCGCGCGGCGCGGCAATGCCGAACCAGAACGCGTTGCCGGGCATGGCGATGCCGAGTTCGGCAAAGGTTGGCACGCCCGGATACTGCGGGGAGCGCGCCCCGGCACTGATCGCCAGCGGACGCAACTTGCCGGACTCGAGGTAAGGCTGTGCAACGGCGATGGGGTCGAGGCTCAGGTCGATCTGCCCGCCAATGACGTCGGCGAGGATCTGCGTGCTGCCACGATATGACACGGGCGTGATGTCCGCGTGCAGGTCGGCCTCGATCATGGCGCCCACAATGGATTGCGCGGTGCCCGGGCCGGTGGTGCCGTAGGTGATCGTTCCCGGTTGGGCGCTTGCACGCGCCAGCATGTCCGCGAACGACTTGATGCCGGAGTCCGCACGGGTGGTGAGCATTACTGGCGCCTGCGCGATGATGCCGATCGGCGCCCAGGCGCCTTGCGCCGGGATGGGCAGGCCGGTGCGCAGCGCGGGGAGCATGCTGAACGTGGTGGAACTGGCGAGAAGCAGCGTGTATCCGTCGGCGGGCGCCTTGGCGACCTGTTCCGCGGCGATCATCGTGGAGGCACCCGGCCGGTTCTCGACTACCACGGGCTGGCCCAGTCGGGTACGCAACTTATCGGCGATGACACGGGCAATGATGTCGGTGGTGCCGCCCGCCGTGAAAGGGACCACCAGGTGCACGGTCCGCTGTGGGAATGCTTCCGGGGCGGTCTGTGTCTGCGGGTTGGGCGCCGAGGCGGCCACCAGCAGCGAAGTGGTGACCAGACGGCGCAACGGGTCTAAGGAAAAGAGCAGGTCCATGGGCAGGTCAACTGGCGTCGGGTAGCCGCACCTGCAGGCTGGCGTGAGCAGATAAAAGCACGTTAAGTATCAAAGAATGGCGGGTATGGCGGGACTAGATGGCTTTGCCGGGCCATCGCGTCGATTCTACGTCAGATGCTGCGTTGCAATATGCACGCCTGGCTGTGCTGTTGGTTGCACTAATTATTTTCCGTGCCATATAATGCGAACCATTCTCATTTAAGTTTGGCCGTGCCAGACACTTCACTACGCAAGGGAAGCGATGGCCGCCGCCGAATCCGCGTTACAGCAGCATGTCCATGCCCTCTACAGCGATCACCATCGCTGGCTGCAGGGATGGCTGCGGCGTCAGCTTGGCAATGCGTTTGACGCCGCCGACCTGGCGCAGGATGTGTTTCTCCGCTTGCTCCATCGCGAGCCGTGCGATATCAGGGAACCGCGCACCTACCTGAGCACGATCGCGCGCGGCCTTGTCATCGAGCACTGGCGCCGCCGGGAGCTGGAACTGGCCTGGCTGGAGACGCTGGCGCAACTGCCCGCGCCGCAGGCGCCGTCGCCCGAGAGCCGGCTGCTTTTCCTGGAAACCCTGATCGCCATCGACCGCATCCTGGATGCGCTGAAGCCGCAGGTGCGCAAGGCATTCCTGTGGGCCCAGCTCGAAGGGCTGACCTGCCGGCAGATCGCGGAGCGCCTCGGCGTGTCGCTGGCTACCGCCGAGCGCTATGTCGCGGCGGCGCTGCGCCATTGCTACAGCTTGCGTTTCGGTGGTTGATGCCCGTGAGCGACTCCGCCAGGCCAGGCGACCCAACGGCTACGCCTGGGCCCGAAACCCCGATCCCGATCCCCGCGCGCATCGTCGACCAGGCCATCCACTGGATGGTCAAGCTCGACTTCGGTGAGGCCAGCGCCACCACGCGCAAGGCATTCGCCCAATGGCGCGACGCCAACCCGCTGCACGCGCTCGCCTGGCAACGCGTGCAGGCACTGCGCACTGACTTCTCCGGCATGCCGCCGGCACTGGCGTTGCGTACCCTGCAAGCTGCCGATGCCCGGCGTGGCGTGGGCGGGCTTAAGCGCAGGCAGGCGCTCAAGGTGTTGGCGCTGGCCGGCATCTCGGTGGTCACGGCGGCAAGCGTGCGCGAACTGGCGCCATGGCAGGGCCTGGTCGCCGACGCGAGCACGGCCACCGGCGAGCAGCGCACCATGCGTCTGGCCGACGGAAGCACCATCGTGCTCAACACCGATACCGCCATCAATACCGTGCTGGGCGCTGAGCGCCGCTTGGTCACGCTGCGGCGCGGGGAGATCCTGGTGACCACGGGACATGACGATGGCTTCGCGGCCGGCAGCGCAGCGGTGCGGCCGTTCTGGGTGCAGACGCCGTTCGGCAGCCTGCGTGCGTTGGGCACGCGCTTTGTGGTGCGGATCGAGGACGAACGCGCCCGCGTTACCGTGCAGGAGGGCGCCGTAGAGCTGCACCCGGCTGCGGGCGGGGCGACCGACGTAGCGCGTGCGGGGACGACCTGGTGGCTCGCCAAGGCCGGCAGCATGCCGGCGACGGCGCAGCCGTTCGACGCGGACGGCTGGGCCGATGGCGTCATCGCGGGCAAGGACATGCGGCTGGCGGACGTGCTGGCCGAACTGTCGCGTTACCGCACCGGCCACATTGCCTGCGATCCGCGCGTGGCCGATTTGCGTATCTCGGGCGCCTACCACGTGCGCGACACGGATCGGGTGCTGCGCTTCCTGATGCAGGCGCAGCCGATCGCCGTGGCCTATCGCACGCGCTTCTGGGTTTCGGTTGGCCCGGCGGGAGGGCATTGACCCCATGCCAGGCGTGTCCGAGAAAATATTTCAGGAAAATTGAGGGGATTTCGATTCTCGACCGGCCTACAGCGTAGGAACTCAAATTAAACGCTGCCGGAGAAGGGAATCATGTCTGCAACTCGTTATGCCACTGTCATCGCCGCTGGGCGCCCACCCCGACCCAAGCCGTTTGCGCTTGCCGTGCACCACGCCATGGTCTGCCTTGCCATGGGCGCAACCGTCGCGCCGCTTGCCGTGAGCGCACAATCGCAGGCGGCCCCCGCGCACGCCGCGCCGACCCTGCCGGCGGTAACCGTCACCGCCGGCGCCGAGGCGCCGGGAGAACTGCCACAACCCTACGCGGGCGGCCAGGTGGCGCGCGCAGGCCGCCTGGGGTTGCTGGGCAACAAGAGCATCATGGACACGCCGTTCGCCATCACCAACTACACCGCGCAGCGCCTGGAGGACCAACAGGCCACCACGCTGGCCGAAGTACTGAACAGCGATCCGTCCACGCGCTTCACGGGCCAGGTTGGCGGCGTGACCGATTCATTCTATATCCGTGGCTTCCCGATCAATGAGGGCAACCTGTCGGAGATCGCGTTCGATGGCGTGTACGGCGTGTCGCCGAATTACCATCTGTTTACCGAGTACCTGGAGCGGGTCGAAGTGCTGAAGGGGCCGGCCGCCTTGCTGTACGGCATGTCGCCGAACAGCGGTGTCGGCGGCGTGGTCAATGTCGTGCCCAAGCGTGCGCTGGCGACGGACCTGACGCGATTCACGCTCGACTATGCGTCTGACGCGCAGGTGGGCGGCGCGGTGGACCTGAGCCGCCGTTTTGGCGAGGACCGCGAGTGGGGCATTCGCTTCAACGGCCTGCACCGGCAGGGGCCGACGGCGCTCGACAGCCAGAAGTCGCGCGCCGAGGTGGCCGCGCTGTCGCTCGACTACCGCGGCGAGCGCCTGCGGGCCTCGCTCGACCTGATCGAGCAATACCAGTGGGTCGATGCTCCCACGCGTCCCTTCCTGATCGCAGCCGGCGTGCAGGTACCGCCGGCGCCGGACGGCAGGCGCAATGTCAGCCAGCCCTGGGGCTGGTGGAAGTCCAACGATGTGTCGACGCTGCTGCACGCGGAATATGACCTCACCGACAACCTGACGGTGTTTGCCGATGCCGGCGGTACCCGCTCGGACGTGGCGCGCTTGTCCGACCAGACGCCAACCATCCTGAATTCGGCCGGCGCGACCTCGTCGGCCGTGCAGAACTGGAAGTTCCAGGTCAACCGCTCGAGCTTCGATACTGGCGTCAGGAGCAAGTTCGAGACCGGGCCGGTCAAGCACGCGCTGGCGCTGCAGGCCAATCTGTACATGGACCGTTTCGCCAGCGCCAACGTGTCAGGCACGCCGGTCACATCCAATATTTACGCCCCGGCCGACCGCGCGGCGCAGAACATTGCCGCCCCGCAAAACGTGCCGAAGGTGTCCGGCTCCACGCTGTCGGGCCTGTCGCTGGCCGATACCTTGAGCGTGCTGGACGACCGCCTGCAGTTCACCCTTGGCCTGCGCTACCAACAGGTCAACTCGAGCAACTATGCTGCCACCGGCGCGAAGACCGCTTCATACGACGAAAGCGCTGTCACGCCGCTGGCCGGCATCGTCTTCAAGACCTGGCACAACGTCTCGCTCTACGCCAACTACGTGGAGGGGCTGAGCAAGGGAGACATCGCGCCGGCGAGCGCGTCGAATGCGGGGCAGGTCTTTGCGCCGTACAAGACCAAGCAGCAGGAGGTGGGCATCAAGTTCGATTCGGGCAAGGTGATGGCGACCCTGGCGGCGTTTCGCATGACCAAGCCCAGCGGCCAGTTGTATGGGACGGTCTATGCCATCGACAGCGAGCAACGCAACCAGGGGCTGGAGCTGACCGTGTCGGGGCAGGCCTACAAGGGCGTGCGCCTGCTCGGCGGGCTGACCCTGCTTGACGGCGCGCTGACCAGGACCAACAGCGCGGCCACCCTTGGCAACCGCCCCGTGGGCGTGCCTGCCGTCATGGCCAACCTTGGCGGCGAGTGGGACCTGCCGTGGGTTCCGGGCCTGACGCTGACCAGCGCGCTCAACTACACGGGCAGCGAGTACGTCAACCAGGCGAATACGCAGCAGGTGCCATCGTGGACAACCGTCGATCTCGGCGCGCGCTACAAGACGTCGATGTACGGCAAGTCCACGACGTTCCGGGCGGGTTTGTTCAATGCATTCAACCGGAAGTACTGGTCTGGGGTGGCATCCTACGGCACGATCTCTCTCGGCGCGCCGCGGACCTTCATGGCTTCCATGAGCGTGGATTTCTAGGCATTGGCCGCACGACGCCTCGCGCTTTGCAGCGCCTTCGCTTGTCTTGCCCTTGGTTTGGGCGTGGCGCCGGATGCGGTGCTCGCGCAGGCGAGCCCGGTGGTAAGCCAGGCGGCAAGCCCGGTGGTGAGCCCGATCGCGAGCACGGGCCAGGCGCGGATGTTCGCCATCGCGCCTGGCCCGCTTTACGCGGTCCTCAATCGTTTTGCCAGCGTCGGCGGCATCGATCTTTCCTATGATGCCGCGCTGCTCGGCAGCGCCCAAAGCCCAGGACTGAATGGCATCCATACCGTGCCGGACGGGCTGCGGGCGCTGTTGGCGGGCAGCGGGCTGGAAGCGGTGGAAATGCCGGGAGGCGGGTTCTCATTGCGCAAGGCGCCGGCGGTCTCCGGCACCCAGGCAGCGCCGTTGCTGCCCACGGTCACGATCTTCGGCGCGGCAGCGGTTGCGAGCGACCTGCCCCCGGCGCTTGCCGGCGAGCAGATCGCGCGCGGCGCCAGGCTTGGGCTGCTGGGCAACATCGACATCATGGACGCGCCGTTCAGCATCACCAGCTACACCGCCAAGGCGATCGAGGACCAGCAGGCGCGCACGGTGGGCGATATGGTGGCCGTTGATGCGTCCGTGCGCTACGTCAGCCAGCCTGGCGGCATCCTGGACGCCTTCACGATCCGCGGCTTTCCCGTTGGCAATGGCAACTTCGGCGAGATCGCCTTCGACGGCATGTACGGCGTGGCCTCCAACTACCGGGTATCGACCGGCTACATCGAACGCATCGAGCTGATCAAGGGCCCCACCGCCATGCTGATCGGCATGGCGCCCAGCGGCAGTGTCGGCGGTGGCATCAATATCGTGCCCAAGCGGGCGACCGGTCCCGACCTGACCCAGGTCACAGCCGACTATGCCGCCTCATCGCAGCTGGGCGGCAACCTTGACGTAAGCCGGCGGTTTGGCGCGCAGCGGCAGTTCGGCATTCGCGTCAATGGCAACTATCGGGCGGGCGACACCAACCTGGACAACCAGTCGCGCCGCGCCGGCGCTGGCGCGCTTGCGCTGGACTACCAGGGCGAACGCTTGCGAGCGACGCTGGATTTCATCGACCAGCAGGAGAAGATCACCGCGCCATCGCGCCTCTTGCATATCGTTTCCGGCATCAACGTGCCCGATGCGCCCAATGGGCGGCGCAATGTCTCGCAACCCTGGGAAAACGCCAGCATCCGCGACCAGTCGCTGCTGATGCGGGCGGAATACGACATCGGCGACAAGCTCACCTGGTTCATCGCCGGCGGCGGCGGCCGTACCCGGGTGGCCAGGCTCTTTGCCATCACGCCCACCATCATCAACGAGGCCGGCGATGTTGCCGTGCTGGACTCGAACTACAAGTTCAACGTAGCCCGCACCACCGTGGACACGGGCTTGCGCGCCCGCTTCAACACCGGGGCGGTGAGCCACCACCTGAGCATGCTCGTGAGCGACTACCGGGACCAGTTGGAACGCGGCTTCAACAACGCCACGACCACCTCGCTGACCAACCTCTACCAGCCCGTGTCGCTGCCGGCGCAGTACATCGCGGCGCCCGCCGGCGTGCCGAAGGTCTCCCAGGCGCGGCTGACCGGCGCGGCCCTGGCCGATACGCTATCGATGCTGGGCAAGCGCGTGCAACTGACGCTGGGGCTGCGCCATCAGCAGGTCACGTCAGACAATTTCAGCGCCGGCGGCGCCATCGCATCGCACTACGGCCAGGGCGCCTGGACGCCAATGCTTGGCCTGGTGGTGAAGCCCTGGCAACACGTCACGCTGTATGCCAACCGCGCCGAAGGGTTGAGCAAGGGCGACACCGCCCCTGGCAGCGCCAGCAATGCCGGCGAGGTATTCGCGCCTTACAGGTCAAGGCAGCTTGAGTTCGGCGTGAAGGTCGAGCAGGGCGGGATGGTGGCGACCGTCAGCGCATTCCAGATATCGAAGGCAAGCGGCCAGATGTCCGGCGCGCGGTTCGTGGCGGACGGCGAGCAGCGCAATCGCGGGCTGGAGTTCGGGCTATATGGGGAAGTGGTGGCCGGAGTGCGGCTGCTGGCCAGCGCCACCGTGCTCGATGCCAGGATTGTCCGCAGCGGTGACCCCGAGTCGGCTGGCAAGGCCGCTGTTGGCGTGCCGACGCTGCAAGCCAACCTGGGCGCCGAATGGGACGCCGGTTTCGCGCCCGGCCTCACTCTGGCCGGTGGGCTGGCCTACACGGGACGGCAATATGTCGACCGGGCCAATACGCAAAGTATCCCGCACTGGACCCGCGTCGACATCGGTGCGCGCTACCGGACTACCGTGGCGCACAGGCAGACCACCTTCCGCCTCAATGTCCGCAATGTCTTTGACAAGCATGACTGGGCGGCGGTTGATGCCTACGGCGGGCTGGCACAAGCCGAGCCGCGCACGCTGCTGCTTTCGGCAACGATGCGTTTCTGAGGCAGTTTTACTTGGTGACGGTGGATTCCGCGGCGCGCTTGTCGGCATCGCGCAGGCGCTTGACGGCTTTGCCCAGCAGCCCGCCTTCGCTATCCGATACGGCTTCTTCCAGCGTGGCAAGCGCGGCCCTGATCTGCGTGCCGTGGGCGTTCGAGTACGCCTGGTCTTCAATCCGTGCGTCGGCTTCCTTGCGCACGCGCTTGCCCAGCTTGCGGGCAAATTCGGGATCGAGCTGGCCTTGCGCAGTGGCATTGGCGATGTGGTCGAGCAGGGCGATCAGGCCCGGCGCGGTCGTGGTGACCGGGACAGCGTCCTCGGTCTTCCTGAGTTTTTTAGGCATGGTTCTTTTCCTCCGGTTGGGGCTCGATTCTAGCGCTAGGGGGAAACCCGGGCCTGCTTCCCAGTATGAAAGATTTGTGACGCCTTGTCGGCGCGACGGATGATGCCCGGTCTCTGGCAGCGGCAGGAAAAAACGCGGGGCGCCGATGATTTGCTGCAGTGCACACGATAGCACATTGTGGACGGCATAAAAAAGGAGGGGCACACGCATGTGCCTCCTCCTTTTTGGCGGGCGCCTTGCGGGCCCCCGGCCTGATCCTGTTCGGACGCTCAGACTACCGTGGCAAGCGCCAGGGTCAGAAGCAGCGCGATCACCGAAATGAGCGTTTCGCACACCGACCAGGTCTTGAAGGTCTGGGCCACGGTCATGTTGAAGTACTCCTTGACCAGCCAGAAGCCGCCGTCGTTCACGTGCGACAGGATCAGCGAGCCGGCGCCGGTGGTCAGCACCAGCAGCTCGGGCCGCGTGCCGGGCACGCTGGCGGCGATCGGCGCGACAATGCCGGCAGCCGTGGTCATGGCCACGGTGGCGGAGCCGGTGGCGATCCGGATCAGCACGGCGACCAGCCAGCCCAGCAGCAGCACCGACACATGCGCGCCGGTGGCCACGTCGACGATGGCGTTGGAGATGCCCGAATCGCGCAGCACGCGGCCAAAGCCGCCGCCCGCGCCGACCACCAGCGTGATGATGGCGGTGGGCGCCACGCACTCGTTGGTGAACCTGAGGATGTTTTCCCGGGTGAAGCCGCGGCGCTTGCCGAAGGTGTAGAAGCTCACCAGCGCGGCGATCAGCAGCGCGATCACCGAGTTGCCGATCAGCTTGAGGAAGTCGTTGGCAAAGGTCTTGGGCGTGGTGATGAGGTCGGCCCAGCTGCCGATCAGCATCAGGATCACGGGCAGCAGGATGGTAAACAGCGTGATGCCGAAGCCCGGCAGCTCGTGCGAGGCCTTGACGCCTTCGTCTTCCTCGGTGAACTGCGCGGCCAGCGGATTCACATCCGGCAGCGTCACGTAGCGCGTCATCAGCTTGGCGAACAGCGGGCCAGCGATAGCTGCCGTGGGAATGCCCACGATCAGCGCGTACAGGATGGTCTTGCCGATATCCGCCTTGTAGGCGGTCACCGCCAGCAGCGCGGCGGGGTGCGGGGGGATCAGGCCGTGCACCACCGAAAGGCCGGCTACCATCGGGATGCCCACCAGCACCATGGAGGTGCCGGTACGCTTGGCCACGTTGAAGGCGATTGGCACCAGCAGCACGAAGCCCACTTCGAAGAACACGGGCAAGCCGACGATAAAGGCGATGGTCACCATGGCCCAGTGCACGTTCTTCTCGCCGAAGGCGTCGATCAGCGTGCGCGCGATGCGCTCGGCGCCGCCGGACTCCGCCATCATCTTGCCGAGCATGGTGCCCAGGCCCACCACCAGCGCGATGTGGCCGAGCGTGCCGCCTACGCCGGCCTCGAACGATTTGACGATGTCGCCCATCGGCATGCCCACGGCAAAGCCGAGCAGGACCGAGACGACTACCAGGGTAATAAAGGGATTGAGCTTGAATTTCGCGATCAGCACGACCAGTGCGATCACCGCGATCAACGCGTAAAGCAAAAGGGTGGTTCCGGTTACGGCGCCCATGTCGTCTCCTTTGTGCGAGGTCCACCGGGACTCCGGCGGGGCTCCCTCGCGTCCGCTATGAAAAGGGCCGCGCTGGCGGCGGCCGGTTCAGGTCTTCGTGGCTGGCTGGCCCGGGATCAGGCCGCCGGCTTCTTGTAGGCGATGCAATCCACTTCGACCTTGCAGTCCACCACCATGCTCGACTGCACGCAGGCGCGCGCGGGCGGGTTGGCGCCGAAGTACTCCTTGAAGATCTTGTTGAACGACGCGAAGTCGCGCGCGTCGTCCAGCCACACGCCGCAGCGCACGATGTGCTCGGTGCCATAGCCGGCTTCGGCCAGGATGGCCAGCACGTTCTTGATGGCCTGGTGGGTCTGCGCAACGATGCCGCCGTCGATCACCTCGCCGGCCACCATCGGCACCTGGCCGGACACGTAGAGCCAGCCGTCGGCTTGCACGGCACGGGAAAACGGCATGTGCTGGCCGCCGGTGCCGGCGCCGCCTTCGACGCCAAATCGTTTGATATCCATGGGGACTCCTGAAGCAGATTGCAAATGGGGGATTAGATGGTTACTGTGCCGGCGCCGCGCTGGCCCCGGCAGGCTTTGTGCGCGTGAGGAAGCGGCCGGCCCGCGCGCCGGTGGGCTTGCGCTGTTGCCACGACAGCTCGCCGTTGACCCACACGCAAGCGATGCCCTCTGCGGGCTGCATGGGATCGGTGAAGCTCGCCGCGTCGCGGATGGTGGCGGCGTCGAACAGGACCAGGTCGGCCCAATAGCCTTCGCGCACCAGGCCGCGCCCGGCCAGGCCGAAGCGCTCGGCCGACAGCCCCGTCATCTTGTTGATCGCGACCGTCAGCGGGAACAGTTCGCGGTCACGGGCGTAGTGGCCGAGCACGCGCGGAAAGGCGCCCCACAGGCGCGGGTGCGGGAGCGGATCGTTGGGCAGGCCATCGGATCCCACCACCGTGGCGGGATGGCTCAGGATGCGGTCCACGTCCGCGTCTTCCATGCAGTGATAGACCGCGCCGGCGGGCTGCAGCCGGCGCGCGGCATCTTCGAGCCCAAGCTCCCACTCGGCGGCGATATCGGCCAGCAAGCGCCCGCCCATGTCGGGGTGCGGCTCGGACCAGGTCACCATGATGTCGAAATCGCTGGTGACCTGCTTGAGGTCGAGCGTGGACGAGCTGGCGGTATAGGGATAGCAATCGCAGCCCACCGGCTGCCAGCGTTGCGCGCGCTCCAGCGCATCCAGCACTTCCCCGCTGCGCCCCCAGTTCTCCAGGCCAGCACACTTCATATGCGAGATCACCACCGGCACGCGCGCATGGCGCCCGATGCGGAAGGCCTCATCCATCGCCTCCAGGATGTCGGCGAACTCGCTGCGCAGGTGAGTGGCATAGAGCGCGCCCGCGTGCGCCAGCGGCTCGGCCAGCGCCAGCACTTCGTCCGTGGTGGCGGCAAAGGCGTTGGCATAGGCCAGGCCGGTGGACAGGCCAATGGCGCCATGGTCGAGCGCTTCTTGCAACTGTGCGCGCATCGCTGCGATCTCGGCCGGGGTGGCGGTGCGGTCCAGCCGGTCCATGTGGTTGCTGCGCAGCGCCGTATGGCCGACCAGCGCGGCCACGTTCACGGCGGGCCGGGCTGCCTGCACGGCCGCAGCATAGGCGGCGAAGTCCGGGTAGCAAAAGGCATCGCTGGTGCCCAGCAGGTTCATTGGGTCGGGGGGCTCGCCGCGCAGCGTGACAGGCGCCGCGCTGATGCCGCAGTTGCCGACGATCACCGTGGTGACGCCTTGCGATAGCTTGGGGGTCATCTCGGGCTGGCGAACCACGTTGGTGTCGTCGTGCGTGTGCACGTCGATGAAGCCCGGCGCCAGCACCAGGCCCGCGCCTTGCACCACATGCGCGGCGCTGCCGGGGTCGATGGCATCGGCGCCATCCTCCAGCATGGCGATGCGCGCGATGCGCCCGGCGCGCAGCGCCACGTCGGCCGCGCGCGCCTCGGCGCCGGAGCCGTCGAGCAGGGTGACGCCGCGGATGAGGGTATCGAACAGTTCAGGCATGGTCAGTCTCCGAGCGGCTGGCGGCTATCGGTGGCGCCAGTGCCGCGGTGCGCGTCGAGCACGTACTTGAGCCGGCGCAGGTTGTCCTGGCTCTGGTCTTGCTGCAGCAGGGCGAGCTGGGTGGCCAGCACGTCCATGACCAACAGCATCGCGTAGCGCGAGGCCGAGGGCTTGAAAATGAAATCCGTTTCCAGCGTGCGCACCGGCAGCAGCACGTCCGCGCGCGCCGCCAGCGGTGAGCCCAGCGCGGTCACGGCCACCAGTTTCGCGCCGTATTCGCGGGCGATATCGCAACTGGCCAGCATCTCGGGCACGTTGCCCGTGGCGGAGAACGCAAGCACGACATCGTCCTTGTGCAAGGTGGCTGCCACCATCTTCTGCAGCAGCGCGTCCTGGTAGCTGGCCACGGGACGGCCCAGGCGGGCCAGCCGGTAACGCGCTTCGTCGGCCATGAAGGACGAGCCGCCACCCATGCCAAAAGCGTAGACCATGCGCGCCTGCAGCAACAGGCGCGCCGCACGCTCCATATGGTCGGGATCGATCAGCTTGCGATTGACCTCAAGAGAGTCCAGGATATCCGCATGAATGCTGTCGGCCAGCGTGGCAGGGGACGGCTCCGCCGCGCGGGCGACTTCCGCCTGCAGGAAGCGCTGCCCCACGGCCGTGGCTTGCGCCAGGCGCAGCTTGAGGTCGCGCACGTCGCGGCAGCCGATGGCCTTGGCGAAACGGGTCACGCTGGCTTCGCTCACCCCGGCCTGCCGCGCCAGCTCGTTGATGCTGGTGGCGGCGGCGCCCGCCAGGTCCTGCAGGATCACCTGGGCGACCTTCTGCTCGGCCAGGCGCAGCGTGGGGCCACGCTCGGCGATGCGGGTCAGGATGTCGAAGGGCGCGGACATGGTTGGCGGGTCGATGGTGGGGGAGCCGTCCCGGAGGCGCGATGTCGCCTCGGAGCCAGCTTTGAATGTTACTTTATAACAAAGGTGAAATATCGTAATTTCAAGGCTATCATTACGTCAATCGGAATTTTTCAGGATGATGACAGCATGCTTGAAATAAAGTACCAAGCCGGCACGATCGATCCGCTCAACAAGGCGCTGGGCAAGCTCGACGCCCCGCTGGCACCCGACGCAGCCGGCCAGGTGGGCTGGCAATTGCTGGCGGAAGACCTCAGCCTGCCAGCCGCCGTGCTGTATGAAGAGCGCCTTGCGCACAACCTGGAATGGATGCGCCGCTTCATGGGTGAGTACGGTGTGCAGTTGGCTCCGCATGGCAAGACCACCATGGCGCCCAAGCTGTTCGCGCGCCAGCTGGCCGCCGGCGCCTGGGGCATCACGCTGGCCACCGCGCACCAGACTGCCGCCGCGTACGCGCACGGCGTGCGGCGCGTCTTGATGGCCAACCAGCTGGTGGGCCGGCGCAATATGGAAATCGTGGCCGACCTGCTGCGCGATCCGGATTTCGAGTTCTTTACGCTGGTGGATTCGGCGGCGCTGGTGGACCAGCTGGGCAGGTACTTCAGCGCACGCGGCCAAACGCTGCAGGTGCTGCTGGAACTGGGCGTGCCAGGCGGGCGCACCGGCGTGCGCGGTGCGCAGCAGCAAGCAGCGGTGCTGGCGGCGCTGGCGCGCTGGCCAGGCGTGCTGTCGCTGGCCGGCGTGGAAATCTACGAGGGCGTGCTCCAGGAAGAGGCCGATATCCGCGACTTCCTGCGGCGCACCGTGGCGGTGACGCGCGAGCTGTTCGCGGCCGGCCGCTTCGGCCGCAGCCCGGTGGTGATGTCCGGCGCGGGCTCGGCCTGGTACGACGTGGTGGCGGAGGAGTTCGCCACCACCGACATCGGCGCGCCGATCGACATCGTGCTGCGCCCGGGCTGCTACCTCACGCACGACGTGGGCATCTACCGCGCCGCGCAAAAGCGCATTCTGGCCAGCAACCCGGTCGCGCAGAAGATGCGCGAGGGCCTGTTGCCGGCCTTGCAGTTGTGGGCCTATGTGCAGTCGATTCCCGAGCCGGAGCGCGCCATCATTGGCATGGGCAAGCGCGATGCCGCCTTCGATGCGGGCATGCCGATCCCGGCGCAGGTCTACCGGCCCGGCGCGAGCGTGCCGGTGGCGGTGCCCGCGCATTGGGAGGTGACAGGCATGATGGACCAGCACGCTTATCTGGCGATCCGCCCCGGCGACGATGTCCAGGTCGGAGACATGGTGGCCTTTGATATTTCCCATCCCTGTCTTACCTTCGACAAGTGGCGCCACATTCCCGTGCTCGACGGCGACCTGCGCGTGATCGATCTCGTGCAGACGTTCTTCTGAACGGCCGCTCGCAGCAGCAAGAACCGCGATAGCAGCAACGACAGCAACGACAGCAACGACAGCTATAACAGGGGACGCTTGCACCATGAGCATCGACATTCTCGCCTTCGGCGAAGCGCTGGTTGAGTTCAACCAGCAGCCCGACGATCCCTCCCGCTACCTGCAGGGCTTTGGCGGCGACACTTCCAATTTCTGTATCGCCGCGGCGCGCCAGGGCGCCCGCGCCGGCTATATCAGCGCGGTGGGCGAGGATACCTTCGGCGAGCGGCTGCTGGCGCTGTGGACGCAGGAGCGGGTGGATACCCGCCACGTGCGCATCGACGCGGGCGCGCCCACCGGTGTGTACTTCGTCACCCACGACGCGCACGGGCACCGTTTCGACTACCTGCGCAGCGGCTCGGCGGCCAGCCACTACAGCCACGAGAACCTGCCGCACCACGCCATTGCCGAAGCGCGCTACCTGCATGTGTCCGGCATCAGCCTGGCCATCAGCACCAACGCGTGCGATGCCGGCCTGGCGGCAATGGAACATGCGCGCAAGGCCGGATGCCAGGTCACGCTCGACACCAACCTGCGCCTGCGCCTGTGGACCCTGGCGCGCGCGCGCGGCATCATGCGCGAGGCCTTCGCGCTGACCGATGTGTGCCTGCCGAGCTGGGACGACATCACCGTGCTGACGGGCCTCGATGACCGCGACGCCATCGTCGACTACCTGCTGGGCTGCGGCATCGGGCTGGTCGCGCTGAAGCTGGGTGAGGAGGGCGCGTACGTGGCCACGCCCGAGGCGCGCACGCTGGTGCCCCCGTACACGGTGCGCCCGGTGGATGCTACCGGGGCCGGCGATTGCTTCGGTGGCAGCTTTGTCGCGCGCCTTGCCGCCGGCGACGATCCGTTCGACGCCGCGCGCTACGCCAATGTGGCGGCCGCGCTGTCCACCACCGGTTACGGCGCAGTGGCGCCGATCCCGTCCATCGAAACCGTGCTGGCGCGAATGGCGCAGTCGGTTTCCGTGATCGCCTGATTCTCAAGCCCTCAAGCCCCAAGCCCAATCGTCCGACCTCACAGAAGATCCACTGCCATGCAAAGCCAATCTCCCTCGCTGATCGAACGCCTCGTTAACGTGCCGGTGATCCCGGTGCTCGAATTCTCCTCCGTGGACGAAGCCCTGCATGTGTCCGAAGCCTTGATCGGCGGCGGCCTGCCGGTGCTGGAGATCACGCTGCGCACGCCGGTGGCGCTGGACGCCATCAAGGCGGTGGCGGCAGCTTTCCCGCAAGCCTGCGTAGGCGCGGGCACGGTGTTGACGGCGGCCGACCTGAAGGCTGTGAGCGACGCCGGCGCGCAATTCGCGGTTTCCCCCGGGCTCACGCCCGCGCTGGCCGTGGCCGCGCAGGGTGCGGGCGTGGCGCTGTTGCCCGGCGTAGCCACCGCCAGCGAGGCGATGGCCGCGATGGAAGCCGGTTTCAAGTTCCTGAAGTTCTTTCCTGCGGAAGCGTCGGGCGGCGTGCCGATGCTCAAGTCGCTTTACGGGCCGTTCGCGCAACTGCGCTTCTGCCCGACGGGCGGCATCGACCTTGCCCGCGCGCCAACCTATCTCGCGCTGCCCAATGTGGTTTGCGTTGGCGGATCCTGGGTGGTGCCCAAGGATGCGGTGGCAAAGGGCGACTGGGCGCGGGTGCGCACACTGGCGCAGGAGGCTGCTGCGCTGCGCAAGTCCGCCTGAAGCCCCTGGCGTCGGACAAAGGCGGATAGCGGGCCGCCGCGCCAGGTTATAAGCTTGGCATATCCCGACTGCTGGAGGCAGCATGGCTGTGCAACTGGCGGGTCCGGCCCCCGGTGGCATGGCAGCTTCCCGGCGCCGCGGCGCAATGCTGGCCCAGCGGATTGGCCGCGTGTTGATTTGCGCGTGTGTCCTGTTTGCCGGGGGGTGCGCGAGCCTGCCCAAGGAAGCGCCGCGCGAGCAGAGCGTAGCGCTGGCAGATCCGGCGACCACCGCCCTCGGGCGGCTGGTTGCGCAGAGCTCGCCCGATCCGGCGCTGTCCGGCTTTCATGTGATCGCTTCTGGCGAAGACGCCTACGGCGCGCTGATTTCGCTGGCCGACCATGCCACACGCACCCTGGATCTCCAGTACTACGTCATCGAGGCCGACGAATCGTCCCGCGAGATCCTGCGGCACGTGCGCGCGGCGGCCGGGCGGGGCGTGCGCGTGCGCGTGCTGGTGGACGACCTGCATAGCGACGGCAAGGATCGCGCCTTCCTGCGCTTCGCGGGCCATCCCAATATCGAAGTACGCATGTTCAACCCGTTTCCTGCGGGGCGATTCTCCAAGCTGACGCGGATGCTCTCGTCCGCCACCGATGTCCGCCGGCTCAACCGCCGCATGCACAACAAGGCCTTTATCGCCGACAACGCGCTGGCCATGACGGGGGGGCGCAATATCGGCAACGCCTATTTCCTGCGCGCTCCCGACACAAATTTCGTCGACCTTGACGTGATCGCTGCCGGCCCCGCGGTACGCCGGCTGTCTGCCGCATTCGACCGATACTGGAACAACCCGCTGGCCGTGCCGGTAGAAGTCCTGGCAACCCCGGCGGATGCGGCCTCCGGCGCTAGCGCGGCGCGGCCCGGGCAGGCTGCCGTTGACACGCAGACGGATAGCAAGCGCAGCGACGCAGTGGGCATGACGCCTGCCGGCAAGATCGATGCACGGGCGAGCTTCCTGGGCCGCCAGCTCACGGCCGGCGGCAAGCTGGCTCTCGAATGGGCTTCGGCAAGCGTGATGGTCGACGCGCCGAGCAAAGCCGCGCCGGACCAGGCGCCGGCCACCGGCGAGACCATGAGCGAGGAGTTGGGCCGCATGTTGAGCGGGGCGAGCCAGGAGGTCATCCTGATCTCCCCCTATTTCATCCCGGGCGACCGCGGCGTCGCGTGGATGGCGGATCTGGTCAGGCGGGGTGTCAAGGTGCGGGTATTGACCAACTCACTGGCCGCCACCGATGCGCCCATCGTCCATGTGGGCTACCGGCGCTATCGGCCCGACCTGCTGCGCGCGGGGGTGGAACTGCATGAGCTCAAGTCGCGCCCCGGCCGGCCGCGGCAAATCGTCGGGGATTACACGTCTTCGCAGGCTAGCCTGCATGTGAAGGCAGCCGTCGCCGACCGGACCAACCTGTTCGTGGGATCGATGAACTTCGATCCACGCTCGGCCAGCCAGAACACGGAGACGGGTCTGATCATCCATAGCGCCAAGCTGGCGCAGCAAGTCGCGCAATTGTTCGCCGGGGCGATCGATGACAACAGCTACCTGCTGCGCTTGTCCGATCAGGGCGCGGTGCAGTGGGTGGATGGCAAGGGGGATAAGGCGGTGGTGTCCGATACCGAGCCGGATACAAGCTGGCAGACGCGCTTGTGGATCGACGTACTCGCGCTGTTCACGCCTGAGCAGTTGTTGTGACGGCCGCGGAGCGCCATGCCTGGCGCTCCGGTGCCGTCAGCGCATCTTACTTGCTGCGATCGGCTGCGCCTTCAAGCTTTTGGCCACCCTTCTGTATATCCTGGCCCAGGCCGGCCATGGTGTTGCAGCCAGCCAGCAGGGTGGCAAACAGAACGCAGAAGATCCATCCTTTTTTCACGCCAGACTCCTTTCGGTCATTGAATTCGCCGTAATTTTACCGTTGTCGCGGTGCTCTATTGAAGCACGATGCGTGCCCTTTTGTAACCGATCGTGCCAGGACTGTAGCGCGGCGCGGGCATACGCTGCGCCCTAGGTCGGCAATTCACGCGCGCGTGCGCAGATTGCAGCATGTGTCTGCGCCAGCCAGTGAGCCGGGAAGGGCTGTGCCAGCAGGTATCCCTGTATGGCGCAACAGCCCCAACGTCGCACTTCGGCCAATTGGTGCCGTGTTTCGATGCCTTTGGCACAGACTGGCAGGCCAAGGCGCAGCGCCTGCTCGCAGGCGGCTTGCAGCCGGGCGGCGGTGCCTGCCTGCCCTGGCTGCTCGCTGCTGCCGATGCAGCGCGCGTCGAACGTCAGTAAATCGGGTTGCAGGCGCTCCAGCGTTGACGTGCCGCCTGGCGCGTCGGCAAAGTCGCTCAAGGCAAACCGCAGGCCCGCGCCGCGCAACGTGGCGAGCTTGGCCGCGGCAGCGTGGTCGTCGGCCAGCAATGCCTCGCCAGGAATCTCGAGGCAGATCCTTGCCGGGTCGAGCTTGCGCGCCGCCAGGGCGCGCGGCAAGGTGTCGATCAGCGCGGTGCCGTGCAACTGGGCGCTGGAAACCAGCAACGACAGTTCCACCGGATCGGCGACGCCCGGGCAATCCAGCAGGGGCAAGGCGTTTTCAATCAGCCAGCGTGCCACCTCGCCCATCATGCCAAGAGACTCCAGCGCGGGCAGGAAGTCTTGCGGCGCGACACGCCCCAACTCAGGGCTCTGCCAGCGCAGACGGGCCGTGTAGCCAGTCACGCAACCCGTGGCCAGCGATGCCCTTGCCTGCAGGTTCAGCGCGATCTGCCCGCGCGCCAAGGCAAAAGGCAGGGCGGCCAGGAGCGGCGTGGAAAGTGATGCAGGGGTGGCAATGCCGCCGGCGACGCCGTCGCCGCCGCGTTTGCGTACGCGCAGCATCGCGTCATAGGCCTCATGGAGGCTGCGCTCCGCTGGCTTGTCGGGTTCGTCCAGCGCCACGCCAATGCTGCTGGACAGGAACAGCTCGAACCCGTCGTGCACGAACGGCCGCGCCAGGCCGGCGGCCACGGCGCGCGCCAGGCGCATCGCCGCTTCCAAGGGATCGGCCGCTGGCAGTAGCTGCGGGGACAGCGGCACAACCGCGCCGATATCAGCCTGGCCCAGCCAGTTCACTTCGGCCGTCTGGGCCAGCGCGGCTACGCGCGCCGCCGCTTGCGCGCGTAGCCGCGTCGATAGCGCTGCACCAAGTGTTTCGCTAGCGTAGGTAAAGCGATCGAGATGGATCACCAGCACCGCGAAGCGCGGTTGCGTGGCCAGCGGCATCTGCCGCCGTGCCATCAAGGCAGCCACGAAGTCGCATTTTTCATGAGGGTCCACCTCCGGCGAGCGGACGGCATCGTCTGCGTCTGGATGCATTGGGGGTCCCTGTGGGCAGCATGATTTCGCCGCACGGTGGCATGAGCGCGGCCTGCCAGAGCTCTGGCCGCGGCAACCGCCGCGCCATCGGCGCGCCGGCTCGGGGATCTGGCCCTCAAGCCGGCGTCAGGGATGGCACGGCATAGTGACGATCATACGGTAGAGCAGGCGCCGCTCGAAGCGTGGCGGGCACAGGGATAGTGCGGATTCGCCGGGGCTTGACGAAGCCCAGGTTTCGGCGGCAGGCGGGTATGAGGTCAGCCGGTGGTCTCGGCATCGGCGCCGTCGTCGGGCAGCACGCGCGACGCCAGTACCTTGTCGATGCGCTTGCCGTCCATGTCCACGATCTCGAACTTCCAGTCGCCCCAGCGCACGGTGTCGGTGGTCTGCGGAAGGCGGCCCAACAACAGCAGCAACATGCCGGACAGCGTGTGGTAACGCTCCTTGTCCTCTTCCGGCACCTGGCGCAGGCCAATGCGGTCTTTCAGTTCGGGGATGGGAATGAGGCCATCGAGCAGCCAGGAACCGTCCTCGCGTTGCACGGCCCATTCCTCGCCTACGCCATCCTGCTTGAATTCGCCGGTGATGGCCTCGATCAGGTCCTGCAGCGTCACCAGGCCTAGCACCTCGCCGTATTCGTCGATGACAAAGGCGATCTGGCCGCCGGAAATGCGGAAATTCTCCAGCAGTTCCATGCCGGTCACGCTCTCCGGCACGAACACCGGAGGCTGCGCCACGGTGGCGAGGTCGGTCGGCTCGCCGCGCAGGCGGCGCGCCAGCAACTGGCGGGCGCTCACCACGCCCAGCATGTCGTGCATGCCGCCGCGCACCACCGGGAAGCGCGAGTGATCGGACTCCTCGATGCGGCGCAGGTTTTCTTCCAGCGGGACTTCCACGTCCAGGCAGACCACATCGCCGCGCGGCACCATCAGCGAGGTGAGTTGTCGGTCATCCAGGCGGAACACATTACGCACCATGGTGTGCTCGTGCTGCTCGATGACGCCGGCTTCCGAGCCCTCCACCAGGAGGGCATGGATCTCTTCTTCGGTCACCGCTGGGCCGCGGCCGCTTTTCACGCCAAGCATGCGCAGCACCAGCCGGGTTGAGCTCGATAGCAGCTTGACGAACGGGGTGGAGGCCAGCGCCAGGAAGGAAATCGGGCGCGAGACCAGGCGCGCGATGGTTTCGGGGGCCATCTGGCCAAGGCGCTTGGGTACCAGCTCACCCAGCACAATGGAGAAATAGGTCAGGCCGGCCACCACAATGGTGGTCGCCACCCAGCCGGCGGTCGAGGCCTGCATGCCAAAGCCCTGCAGCCAGACGCCTAGCGGCTGCGCCAGGGTGGATTCGCCAACGACGCCGTTCAGCACGCCAATGGAGGTGATGCCGATCTGGACGGTAGACAGAAATCGGGTGGGATCCTCGCCCAGCTTGATCGCTTCGATCGCGCCACGGTCGCCTTCTTCGATGCGCCGCTGCAGGCGGGCCTTGCGGGCTGTCATCAAGGCGATTTCGGACATTGCGAACAGGCCGTTGATCAGGATCAGCACCAGCAATATGGCAATTTCCATCAGGGTGCGCGCCCTGTGCGCGCAGGAGTTATCGAGGCCCAAAGCATAACATTGCTGTGTGTCAGGGCCGCTGCGGGCTTGCCTGGATTGCCGCGCCCATTCCCCCTTGCGGCACTTTGTGCTGACCGGGCCGTCACCTGGGCACAGCATGAAAACCGAACGGTGCCCCCGTTTGAAAACACGACGTTCGAGACGGTACAAGTCGCTTCCCGCTCCGGCCTTTGCGCGAGGCTGTTCGCTATCTCATTGATATAAAACAAAAAATACTTTTCTCCAACAGTTGGCACAGGCGTTGCGTTACTGACACCGGACCACCGTGCGATGCGGTGAGTTTGGCAACGGCGCTGCCTGGCAGCCGCCGTGAACGCTGACAAAGCAAGGAGACAAGTATGGAAGTGCAATCACAAGTCCAGGTGATGGGCATCGACGCCGGCGGCACGATGACCGACACCTTCTTTGTGCGCGGCGACGGGCGATTCGTCGTCGGCAAGGCGCAAAGCAACCCGGAAGACGAATCCCTGGCCATCTTCAACTCCTCGGAGGACGCGCTTGCGCACTGGCAGCGCGGGGTCGATGACGTATACCCCGAACTGCTGACCTGCGTGTACTCGGGCACCGCGATGCTCAACCGCGTCGTGCAGCGCAAGGGGCTGGACGTGGGCCTGATGGTCAACAAAGGCTTCGAGCACGTCCATTCGATGGGCAGGGCCATCCAGAGCTACCTGGGCTACGCGCTGGAGGAGCGCATCCATCTCAATACGCACCGCTACGACGAACCGCTGGTGCCCCTGTCGCGTACCCGCGGCGTGACCGAACGCACCGACGTGCAGGGAGAAATCGTGATCCCGCTGCGCGAAAATGAAGTGCGTCAGGCGACACGCGAATTGGTGGCGGCCGGGTCCAAGGCCGTGGTGATCTGCTTCCTGCAATCGCACAAGAACGGCACCAGCGAGCAGCAGGCGCGAGACATCACGCGTGACGAGCTCAAAAAGCTCGGCGCCGATATCCCGGTGTTCGCCTCGGTGGACTATTACCCGCAGCGCAAGGAAAGCCACCGGATGAACACCACGGTGCTGGAGGCATACGCGGCCGAGCCCTCGCGGCAGACGCTGAAAAAGGTCAGCGACCGCTTCAGGAAGCACGGTGCCAGGTTCGACCTGCGGGTGATGGCCACCCACGGCGGCACCATCAGCTGGAAGGCCAAGGAACTGGCGCGCACCATCGTCTCCGGACCGATCGGCGGCGTGATCGGCTCCAAGCTGCTGGGCGAGACCCTTGGCTACGACAATATCGCCTGTTCCGACATCGGCGGCACCTCGTTCGACATGGCGCTCATCACCAAGGGCAACTTCGCCATCGCCGCCGATCCCGACATGGCGCGTCTGGTACTGTCCCTGCCGCTGGTGACGATGGACTCGGTGGGCGCCGGCGCCGGCAGTTTCGTGCGGCTTGATCCCTATAGCGGCGCCATCAAGCTCGGCCCGGACAGCGCGGGCTATCGGGTCGGTACGTGCTGGCCGGAAAGCGGGCTGGACACGGTGTCGGTCTCGGATTGCCATGTGGTGCTGGGCTACCTCAATCCTGACAACTTCCTTGGCGGCGCGATCCGGCTGGATGTGGAGCGGGCGCGCCGGCATATCAAGGCGCAGATCGCCGATCCGCTGGGTTTGTCGGTAGAGGATGCCGCGGCCGGCGTGATCGAACTGCTCGACCTGCAATTGCGCGAGTACTTGCGTTCCAACGTGAGCGCCAAGGGCTATAACCCGACCGAGTTCGTCTGCTTCTCCTACGGCGGTGCCGGGCCAGTCCATACCTATGGCTACACCGAAGGGCTGGGCTTCAAGGATGTGATCGTGCCGGCTTGGGCGGCGGGCTTCTCGGCGTTTGGCTGTGCTTGCGCGGACTTCGAGTACCGCTATGACAAGAGCGTCGACCTGGCGCTGCCACAGGATGCTGAGCAGGAGGACAAGGCCCGGGCGGCCCAGACCATCCAGCGGGCGTGGTCGGACCTGGCCGCCAAGGTGATTGAGGAGTTCAAGATCAACGGCTTCAAGGCCGAAGACGTGATCCTGCGGCCTGGCTACCGCATGCAGTACATGGGCCAGCTTAACGACCTGGAAATCAGCTCCCCGATCGTCAATGCCGCCGTGGCGGGCGATTGGGACCAGATCGTCGATGCCTTCGAGGAAACCTACGGCCGCGTGTACGCCAGTTCGGCGCGTTCGCCAGAGCTGGGTTTCTCCGTCACTGGCGCCATCATGCGCGGCATGGTGATTACCCAGAAGCCGGTGCTGCCGGAAGACCCGGAAGGCGGGCCGAAGCCGCCCGCGCAAGCACGGCTGGGAACGCGTCCGCTGTATCGCCAGAAGCGGTGGCACGACGCGGTGCTATGGAAGATGGAAGCGCTGCTGCCTGGCAACACCATCACCGGGCCGGCCATCATCGAGTCGGACGCCACCACCTTCGTCGTGCCCGAGGGCTTTGCCACCACGCTCGACAAGCATCACCTCTTCCACCTTAAAGAAGTGAAGTAAGGAGACACGCCATGAACATGATGTCCAGCAAGGAAGTCGGTCTCGCCGACCTGCTCAAGACCGGCGAGACGCTCAAGCAGTTCCGCGACGCCATCCTCGAACGCACCGCCGAGACAGGCCATTACAACGGGCTCACGCTCCTTGCATTTCGCGAGCGGGACCCGATCCGCTATGAGAAGCTCTTCTCCAAGCTGCGCGGCGGCCTGGTGCACGCGCGTGAAACCGCCAAGAAAATCGCCGCCAGCCCGATCGTCGAGCAGGAGGGCGAACTGTGCTTCACGCTCTACAACGCCGCCGGCGATTGCGTGCTGACCTCGACTGGGATCATCATCCACGTCGGCACGATGGGGGCCGCGATCAAGTACATGATCGAGAACGACTGGGAGACCAATCCCGGCATCCACCCCGGCGACATGTTTACCAACAATGATTGCGCGATCGGCAATGTCCATCCCTGCGATATCGCCACCATCGTGCCGATCTTCGCGCATGGCAAGCTGGTGGGCTGGGTTGGCGGCGTGACCCACGTGATCGACACCGGCGCGGTGACACCCGGATCGATGTCCACCGGGCAGGTGCAGCGCTTTGGCGACGGCTACATGATCACCTGCCGCAAGACCGGGGTGAACGACACCCCGCTGCGCGACTGGCTGCATGAAAGCCAGCGCTCGGTACGCACGCCGAAGTACTGGATTCTCGACGAGCGAACCCGCATCGCCGGCTGCCACATGATCCGCGACCTGATCGAGGAAGTGATCGAGGACGAAGGACTGCAAGCCTACGAAGAGTTCTCCTACGAGGTGATCGAGGAAGGGCGCCGCGGCCTGCAGACGCGCATCAAGGCGATGACGCTGCCGGGCAAGTACCGCAAGGTGGCGTTTGTCGACGTGCCCTACAACCACCCGGATGTGCAGACCTCGTCGGCCTTCGCCAAGCTCGATTCGATCATGCATTCGCCGGTGGAAATGGAAATCCGCAAGGATGGTTCGTGGCGCCTGGATTTCGAGGGCGCGAGCCGCTGGGGCTGGCATTCCTACAATGCGCACCACGTGGCCTTTACCAGCGGTATCTGGGTGATGATGACGCAAACGCTGGTGCCCACGCAACGCATTAACGATGGCGCCTACTTCGGCACGGAATTCCATCTGCCCAAGGGCACCTGGATGAATCCGGACGATCGCCGCACTGGCCATGCCTATGCCTGGCACTTCCTGGTCTCGGGCTGGAGCGCGATGTGGCGCGGCTTGTCGCAGGCCTATTTCAGCCGCGGCTACCTGGAAGAGGTCAATGCCGGCAACGCCAACACCTCCAACTGGCTGCAGGGCGGCGGCATCAACCAGGAGGGCGAGATCCACGCGGTCAACAGCTTCGAGGCTTCGTCGTGCGGCACCGGCGCCAGCGCCATCAAGGACGGTCTCAACCATGCCGCGGCGATCTGGAACCCGGAAGGCGATATGGGCGATATCGAGATATGGGAAATGGCCGAGCCCCTGCTTTACCTGGGGCGCAACGCCAAGGCCAATTCCGGCGGCTATGGCAAATACCGGGGCGGCTGCGGCTTCGAGACGCTGCGCATGGTGTGGAAAGCGCAGGACTGGACCATGTTCTTCATGGGCAACGGCTACATGAACAGCGACTGGGGCCTGATGGGCGGCTATCCGGCCGCCACCGGCTACCGCTTCGAAGCCCACAAGACCGGCCTGAAGGAGCGCATCGCCGCCGGCGACAGCCTGCCCCTTGGTGGCGATGCCAATCCGGACCTGCCGGACTACGAGAACCACCTCAACGCCGGCGCGGTCGTCAAGCGCGACCAGCAGTGCATGACGACCGAGGACTGCTACGACAACTACGACCTGTACCTGAACTACCTGCGTGGCGGCCCGGGCTTTGGCGACCCGCTCGACCGCGAGGTCGAGGCCATCGAGCGGGACCTGAACAACGCCTTGCTGCTGCCGGAATATGCGCAGAAGGTATATGGCGCGGTCGCAACCAAGGACGGCAATGGGATATGGAAGGTGGACGCCAGGCAGACCGCGTTGCTGCGTATCGAGATCCGCAACCAGCGCCTGGCTCGCTCGCAGCCTGTCCAGGAATGGATGAAGGGCGAGCGCGAGCGGATTCTGGTCAAGCATGCCTCGATCCAGGTGCGGCACATGTTTGCCACCAGCTTTGGCCTGTCGAGCAAGTTCGAGCAGCAGTTTCGCACGTTCTGGGGCCTGCCGGACTCGTGGACCTTGACCGAGGACGAGCTGGACGTGCCGACCTATGGCTCGAAGTACCGCATGGACCTGTCCAAGATGCCCGACGTCAACACCGTGGTGCTGGTCGAAGAGTGAGGCCCGGCCGGCACCAACCAATGCACACATTAGTCAATACGCCAGAGAGGATTCAAGATGTCCACTTACACCAGTGAACAGGTCAAGAACCTGGTCGACGGCAAGCTCGACTGGGACACCACCCTGCGCATGCTATCGATGCCCAAGGATGCCGCGCGCTTTCAGCTATACGTGCAAGCGCTGCAGAAAAAGCTCGATTGGGCCGATCGCATCGTGCTGCCGCTTGGCCCGCACATGTTTATCGTGCAGCAGTCCAAGACCAAAAAGTGGGTCACGCAATGCGATTGCGGCCATGTCTTCTGCGACTACCGGGAGAACTGGAAGCTCCATGCCAACGTCTACGTGCGCGACACGGATGAAGCCATGGCCGAGGTCTATCCGCACCTGATGGCGCCGGACACGCAATGGCAGGTGTACCGCGAATACTACTGCCCCAAGTGCGGAACCATGCACGACGTGGAAGCCCCCACGCCGTGGTATCCGGTGATCCACGACTTCGAGCCGGATATCGAAGCGTTCTATACGGACTGGGTGAAGCTGCCTCTGCCGGAACGCGCGGACTGATACCGGTCTCGACATCGAGGTAATCGTTTCTGCACTTCCGGGCCAGGGGATGGATCATGCATCCCTCTTGGCGGTGGCCTTTCGGCCGTTCGATTTTCGGACGGCCGTTTCGTTTTCGGCCGGTCGGTGACGGGCGCTCGGGCGCCCGCGCGGCCGGGCGGGCCGTACGGCGGGCACATGGCGCGTGGCCTGGAACTTGCGGGTAGGCAAGCCCCGGCTGGCATTGGCGGCACCGTCGGGAGTAGGATGCAAAGAGCGGGCGCCAGTCCCGCGAAGCACGCAAGACAAGAGATCGAGCCGGATAACCGGCCATCCGAGCCCGCATCGGGCGGGCCCCCGCAAGGAGACACGGAATGCAAGAAGCCGGTACACCGATGGACTGGTTTTCCCATCCCGACCATGACGCCAGCATCATGTCCGCCTGGGAGCACCTGATCGATGGCGGTGAGGCGAGCGCTGGCGAACTGCGCTGCGTGGTCGACGATTCCTGGCGCCGGTGCCTGGTGGGCCAGGTTGATCCTGGCGCCGGGGCCGCGCCACCGCCGCTGGACGAAGCCGGCCTGAGAGTCAGGCGGGAGAAGAATGATCGCCTGGTCAGCGCCAGCCTGCCACTGATACAGCAGACCCGCGAGTTTCTTTCGCAGACGGGCACCATCATGCTGCTGGCCGATCCTGACGGGATGATCCTCCAGCAGGAGGGCGATATGCATATCGTCGAGCCCGCCGGTGAAGTCGGCCTGATTCCGGGCTGCGACTGGACGGAGCTTAACTGCGGGACCAATGCCATCGGTACCGCGCTGGCCTTGCAACAACCCGTGCAGATCCATGGTGCCGAGCATTTTTGCGCCGGTATCAAGCGCTGGACCTGCTCAGCCACCGTCATCCGTGATCCGCTGGACGGCGGCGTGCTGGGTGTGATCGACGTGTCAGGTTTGGCGCAGACCTATAGCAGGCATAGCCTGGCGCTGACCGTATCGCTGGCGGGCCGGATCGAGAGCCGGCTGGCCAAGCTGGCCATGGAGCGCCGCCTGCGGCTGCTGGATCGCTGCATGAGCCATTTTGCGTCGGTGCGCAGCGACGGGGTGCTCGTCCTTGACGAAGGCGGGCGCCTGGTCAAGGCCAATCCGCAGGCGCCTTCAGCGCTGGCGCGGCTGGGCGTGAGCACAATTTTGAACAGCGCGTTTTCCATTCCCGGCCTGGACGCCCGTGTGGCGCGCGCCGGATCCGCGCCGCTCCCCGAATGGCTTCGCCTGACCCGCTTCGAAGCGATCCGCGATAGCGGCGACATGCTGGGATTCGTGGTTGTGATCCCTGCCGCGCCGCATCGTCCTGCATCGGGTGCTGCCGGCGCGCCTGCCGCGCGGCTGGGCGCGGCGCCGGCGTTTTCCAGCATCGTTGGCAACGGCGTGGCCTTGCGCTCGGCTGTGGAGAAGGCGCAGCACCTGGCGCCGTCCAAGGTGCCGGTGCTGCTGCTGGGCGAAACCGGCGTCGGCAAGGAATTGTTCGCGCAGGGAATTCACCAGGCCAGCGCCTGCGCGGACGGCCCGTTCGTGGCGCTCAACTGCGGGGGGCTGTCACGGGACCTGCTTGCGAGCGAGCTCTTTGGCTATGCCGAGGGGGCGTTCACCGGCGCGCGCCGATCGGGCGCGGCCGGCAAGATCGAGGCCGCTAACCGGGGGACGCTGTTTCTCGACGAGATTGGCGAAATGCCGCTCGACATACAGCCGCACCTGCTGCGTGTGCTGGAAGAGGGAGAGATCTACCGGCTGGGCGAGAACACGCCGCGCAAGGTCAGTTTTCGCCTGGTCGCCGCCACCCACCGGAACCTGCGTGACGACGTGGCCGCGGGGAAATTCCGCATGGACCTGTTCTACCGCATCGCCGTGACCAATGTCGCGATACCTCCCTTGCGTGAGCGCAAGGACGACATCCCGGCCCTGGTCACGCACTGGCTGGGCCGGCTATGCGAGCGCTATGGGGTGCCGGTGGCCTCGTTCGACGATGAGGCTTACCGATGCCTGCTTGCCTACGACTGGCCGGGCAATGTCCGCGAGTTGCGCAATGCGCTCGAGGGCTCCTTGCTGATGGCCGAAGGCGGCGTGATCACCCTGGACAAGCTGCCGCTCGAAATCAGCGCGGTGGGCATGCCGGGCGGGGCGGGCCGGGCGAAGGACATCGCCGGCAGTGTGCCCGAGTCGGTTTGCTCACTGGAGATGGCCGAATCGGATTCCATCCGCAAAGCCCTGGCATACAGCGGCGGCAACCTGACCAGGACAGCTTCGCGGCTCGGCATCGCGAAGAGCACCCTGTACCAGAAGATCCGGAAATACGGGTTGGGTGCTGCGCTGAGCGAAACACGCGGGCGGGTAACCTAGGGTAGGGCGGCGGGACCGCCGTCGACGACCGTATTTCAGCAAGGGCTGGTGTCGCGTTGCGGCATTGGGGGCGGTGCCAGTATGACTTCGCAGGTAATCGCCAGACGGCCTTCGCCATGCTGTAATGCCGTCATGGATACCCTGACCCCCAGTTCCGAAACCGCTCTCGATTTCCCCGGCCTGCTGCGTTACTGGCGCGGCAGGCGCGGCTATAGCCAGCTTGCGCTGTCGCTGGCCGCCGGGGTGTCGCAGCGGCATATCAGTTTCCTTGAATCCGGCCGCGCCCGGCCCAGCCGCGAGATGGTGCTGTCGCTGGCGGACCGCCTTGGCGTGCCGCTGCGCCAGCGCAACCGCCTGCTCCTTGCTGGTGGCTTTGCGCCGGCTTACACCGAGCACGGCCTGGGCGCACCCGCGCTGCAGATGGTGCAGCAGGCCGTGGCGTTGATCCTGTCCAAGCAAGAGCCTTATCCCGCCGTGGTGCTGGACCGGTTCTGGAACATGCTCGACGCCAATCAGGCATACCGCAACATGATTGGCGTGCTGCTGGGTGGGCGCGCACCGTCCAGGCTGGAGGAGGGCGGCGGGCGCATCAACCTGATGCTGACCGTCTTCGATCCGCACGGATTGTGGCCGGTCATCGACAACGCGCGCCAGGTCGGGCGCCACCTGCTGCGGCGTGTGTGGCAGGAGTTGCAGACGCAAGCGCAGGACCAGACCGCGCGGGAGATCTTCAGCCGCATCGCGCACTGGCATCCCGATATGGTCGGGCCGGCCGGCGCCGCGCTGTTCGACGACGACGCTGCCGAGCGCACGCCGGCTCCAATGCTGCCTGTGACGCTGGCCGCCGATGGTTTTCGCGCCTCGCTGTTCTCGACGCTGACCACGCTGGGCATTCCACAGGACGTCACGCTGCAGGAAATGCGCATTGAATGTTTTTTTCCGGCCGATGAGGCTTCGCGCCATGCACTCGAGGCGCTGTCGCGGTAGCCGGCGGCCTTGACCGGGACGCGCGGCCGGACGGGGGCCAGCGTACGCGTTGAGCGGATGGCGCAGCCCGGTGTGCGACAATGCGCGTTGTTTTTTTGGTCTACACGAGGGTCCGTCCATGTCCTTGCGCGCCTTTTTCCACGCTGCCGCCGTGCTGGTTGGCAGCAGCGTCTGTCTTGCCGCGTATGCCGAGCCTGTTGCCACGGTTCGCCCCGCCGCCACGGCGGGTTCATTTGAATGCCAGGCTCCCAGCGGGGGTGTTGCCTTCCGTTCCACGCCGCGCGAAGGCTGCACCGTGCCGGCCGCGCCCGATTCTTCGGTGCCTGACCCGCAGCGCTGGCTGCCCCTGACGGGCGCCAACGGGGTGATCTCTTACTTCGACAAGACTTCGGTGCGCCGCCGTGGTCCCGAGGTGGGTGTCGCCGTCATGCGCAACGCGCCGGCCGGGGTGATCCGCACCACCAGCGGCGAGCCGATCCGTTCCTCGCTCAAGCGCATGGTGTTCAATTGCGCCACGTCCATGTATGCGGTGGTGGAGCAGACGCTCTACGCCAAGCGTTACGCGCGCGGCGAGTCGCTTTACACCATCAACGCCCCTCACACGGGAATGCCGCAGCCTGCCAGCGCAGGCACTGTTCCCGGCGAACTGCTCAGCCGCCTGTGTCCTTGATGCCTGTGCCGGCGCGGGCGGCCAGGCTGGATGCTGCGTTGCAGTGTCGATAGGCGAACTGACAGGTCAACTCATTCGTTCCCTGCCTCGTTCTGGTAGTCACGAAGCGCAGGTGCCTAGCGCCACCAAGGGCCGCAGGCAGGCTTCTCGTTACGGCTGACCAGGAGGCTGAAATGAAGAAGTGGATCGTGATGTTGACGCTGGCCATGTTTGGTGCGGGTGCTTATGCCCAGGCGTCAGCGCCAGCCGCGCCCGCGGCCGGCGACAAGCCAGCGGCGTCAAGCTCCGGCAAGACGACAAAGAAGCCGGCAAAGAAGAAGAAAAAGAACCATGCGCCTTCCGATGCCGACAAGATGATGAATAAAGGCGCCTGAGCGCCGCTAGTGAAAGGCGACGGGCAGCAGCGCGCCGGTGCGTGCGCTTGCTGCCGAGCTAGTTCGCCACGCCGCCTGTGAGCCCTGCGTCGCGCGTGAAGCGCGCGGCGCCGCGCTCCCGGGTACCGATGTCCAGCGGCGCCATGCGCCATCCGGGGGGACTGGCATCGAGGCGGAACCCGATCGAGAGGCTACGGCCTCTCTTTTTTTTGGGCGCGGCGGACCCCATCCGCATGATTCCAGTGCAGTGCACGATTTTGCAGGTGCGCTATGCGCCGTTCCAGTGCTGCGCAGGTGCTCGCCACGCACGTTGACGGCGTGCGATCCGTATTCTAGCGTTGCAGATTCGGGGGCTGCCGCTATGCAGGAAGCATGGCGCAGCGGTCTGAGGGCAGGGGGGGGGCGATGTTCGCGTTCCGCCTTGTTCGTGCGTGGTGGCGCCGTAGGGGAAATCGCTGAAGAAATGGCTGTGCCCCGAACGTGCCCTGCGAGGCACCAAGCGATGATTCGACGGTATGCCCAATGTGATGCCTGGGCTTGTGCGGCGCGCGGAAAGCGGCGTCCGGATGGCTGGGGTTTCAAATTGTTGCAAACGTTGCGTGATCGAAACGTGACTTCTTAGTCTCGAGTTGTTAAGGTCTTATTGCGCATTGCAGCAAGTCGGATACGTCCCGATACATCCAGACACCAAGTCAGCACCCAGTCAAAAACGATGCGCAGCGAGATCCCCTACCGATTCCCCCGGATTCGCGCTGGCCGGCATCCTGCCGTTGCTTCCGTCATCCCGCTCGCATGGTGGCCCGCCTTTTGCTGCGGTGCTTGATCGATCCCAACCGTCCAACTACGCCTGTCACTGGCATTCATGTCCGAAAACGTTACCTTGCCGACCGTCGAATCCATCCAGCGCCGTGCATTGGCGCCTGCGAACACAGGCGCGCTTCGCCTCGGCAGGTGGTTGTGCGGCGGCATGCTGGCGCTGTGTGCCGTGGCGGCGCACGCATTCGATTTCGACACCGTGGCGGCGCGCGCGCGCCAGTTGGCCGCAAGTCCCTACAAGGCACCCGCGCAGAATCTGCCACGCGAATTGCGCGAGCTGCCGTACGAGCGCTACCGCGAGATCGAATACAAGCCTGAGCGTTATCAGTGGCGCAATGCCAAGCTGCCGTTCGAGCTCTCCTTCTTTCATGAAGGCATGGTGTTCGACCAGCCGGTGCGCATCAATGAAGTGGTGAGCGGGAGCGTCCGCGAGATCCGCTTCGATCCGTCCGCGTTCAACTACGGGCCGCACAAGATCGATGCCAGCAAGCTCAAGACGCTCGGCTTCGCAGGCTTGCGCGTGCTCTATCCGCTTAACAGCACCAAGGGCAAGGACGAAGTCGTTTCCTTCCTGGGCGCCAGCTATTTCCGCGCGTTGGGCAAGGACCAGTGGTATGGCTTGTCGGCGCGGGGCCTGGCCGTGGATACCGGGCTTAATTCCGGCGAAGAGTTCCCGCGCTTCGTGGAGTACTGGATCGAGCGGCCATCGCCGGCGGACAAGCAACTGACCATCTATGCGCTGATGGACTCGCGCCGCGTGAGCGGGGCGTACCGGATCGTGATCCGGCCAGGCACGGAGACGGTCATGGAGGTGAAGTCGCGCTTGTTCATGCGGGAGAACGTCACCAAGCTTGGCCTGGCACCGCTGACCAGCATGTATCTCTTTGGTGAGAACCAACCTTCGTCGGTGCCGGACTATCGGCCCGAGGTGCATGACTCCGACGGCCTCTCGGTGCAGCTCGGCACGGGCGAGTGGCTGTGGCGCCCGCTGAGCAATCCCAAGCGCCTGCTGGTGACCTCGTTTGCCGCGACCAATCCGCAAGGTTTTGGCCTGATGCAGCGGGATCGTAATTTCAGCAGTTACCAGGAGATTGGCGCTTGGTATGAGCGTCGGCCGAGCGCCTGGGTGGAGCCCAAGGGAAACTGGGGCTCGGGCCGGGTCGAGCTGGTGCAGATCCCGACCCCGGACGAGACCAACGACAACATCGTGGCGTACTGGGTGCCTGACACCCCGCCCAAGCCCAAGCAACCTTTTGATTTCGAATATCGCCTGCTGTGGCAGAAGGACGGCGAGAAACATCCGCCGCTGTCGTGGGTGACACAAACGCGGCGTGGCCAGGGCCTCAGCCGCAAGCAGGACGACACCAGTTTTTCGCTGGTGGTGGACTTTGAAGGCCCGGCCTTCAGGAAACTGGCCGCCGATACCCGGATCGATCCGGTGATCTCGGCCGACAGCAACGGGGAGCTGCTGAACACTTCGACGCAACGCAACGCGGCCACCGGCGGCTGGCGCATGACCATGGTCGTGCGCCGCAAGGACGAGAACAAACCGGTCGAATTGCGCGGCTATCTTCGCAACGGCAATACAACCCTATCCGAGACGTGGAGCTACATCTTACCCCCAGGCTGAAGCGGCGCGCCGCGCCGGCGGCGGCATGCGAGCGCTATCTCGATCGCGTTCCTGTCTCGCCCGACCAGCGACGCGAGCTGCTTGACAACGTCGCTGGCAGCGACGCCGCCGACACGGAGTCGGCCATCCATCTGCTGCAGCGCACACTCGCGGCCAAAGACGGCGAGCCATCCCCGGCGGGGCCGTCCTACGGCTCGGTGGGGCGCCGCCTCAATCTTGCCTATGGCGCGCCGCAGGCGTCGGGTGAGCCGCTGGTGCAGCGTCGTGCGGACGGCACCGTGCATATCGACACCGGCCCCGAGCCCAAACGCGCGTCCATGGTGCCGCGGGCGTGGCCTCCGCACATCGTCACCGGCTTCCTGCGCAACCTGGGCAGGCGCATGCTGGGCCGCCCGCCAATGCCGGAAACCTGGGACACGCTGCATGACGGTCCCGATGCCGAGGGCAAATGGCACCCGGCAGGCAAGCATCGCCGATGGGTGCTGCTTGGCCTGGTAGCCGGGCAGACCGTGCTGGCGACTTACTTCATGACCAAGGTGCTGCCTTATCACGGCACCGATCCGCTCGAGATCGCCGTGCTGGCGCTCTTCGCCATCCTGTTCTCGTGGGTGTCGGCCGGGTTCTGGACTGCCATGATGGGTTTCCTGGTGCTGGCCAAAGGCGGCGACCGCCATCTGATCTCGCGCTCGGCCGCGGTGGATGGGCCCATTGCCGAGGAGGCGCGCACGGCGGTCATCATGCCGATCTGCAACGAGGACGTGACCCGGGTATTTGCCGGGCTGCGCGCGACCTATGAGTCGATGGAACGCACCGGCGAGCTGGCGCGCTTCGATTTCTTCGTGCTGTCCGACAGCGGCAACCCGGACCTGCGTACCGCCGAGACCGATGCGTGGATGGAAACCTGCCGCGCGGTCAACGGCTTTGGCCGAATCTTCTACCGCTGGCGCCGCCATCGCGTCAAGCGCAAGACCGGCAACGTGGCGGACTTCTGCCGCCGCTGGGGCAGCGCCTATCGCTACATGGTGGTACTGGACGCAGATAGCGTGATGAGCGGCGAATGCCTGACCACGCTGGTCAAGCTGATGGAAGGCAATCCGGGGGCTGGCATCATCCAGACCGCGCCGCTGGCCGTGGGCCGCGAGACCATGTATGCGCGCATGCAGCAGTTTTCCACGCGCGTGTACGGGCCGCTGTTTACCGCTGGCCTGCATTACTGGCAGCTCGGCGAATCGCACTACTGGGGCCACAACGCCATCATCCGCATCCAGCCGTTCATGGAGCATTGCGCGCTGGCGCCGTTGCCCGGCAAGGGTCCGCTGGCAGGGGAAATCCTCTCGCACGATTTCGTCGAGGCCGCCTTGATGCGCAGGGCCGGGTGGGGCGTGTGGATTGCCTATGACCTGGAGGGGTCCTATGAAGAACTCCCGCCGAACCTGCTCGATGAGGTCAAGCGCGATCGCCGCTGGTGTCAGGGCAACCTGATGAACTTCCGCCTGTGGATGAAGCAGGGCTTCCACGCCGTGCACCGCGCGGTGTTCCTCACCGGTGTGATGGCTTATCTGTCGGCGCCGCTGTGGTTCCTGTTCCTGGTGTTGTCCACCATCATGCTGGCCAAGCACGCGCTGGTGCCGCCGGCGTACTTCACGCAGCCCTACCAGCTGTTCCCGACCTGGCCGGAGTGGCATCCCGAGAAGGCGCTGGCGCTGTTCTCGGCGACCGCCACATTGTTGTTCCTGCCCAAGATCGCCAGCGTGGTGCTGCTGATGAAGGACTCGCGCAACTATGGCGGGCCGTTGCGCCTGGTGCTGTCGATGCTGATCGAAGTCGTGATGTCGGCCTTGCTGGCCCCGGTCCGGATGCTGTTTCACACCAAGTTCGTGGTGGCGGCCTATAGCGGCTGGGGCATTACCTGGAAGTCGCCGCCGCGTGAAGATGCGCAGACCACCTGGGGCGAGGCGTTCCGCCGCCACGGCATGCACACCTTGCTGGGCCTGGCCTGGGGCGGGCTGGTGCTGTGGCTGGACCCGAATTTTGTCTGGTGGCTGCTGCCGATCGTGGGCTCGCTGGCATGCTCGATTCCGCTTTCGGTCTGGCTGTCGCGGGTCTCGCTGGGCCGCGCGCTGCGCGGGGCCAGGTTGTTCGTGACGCCGGAGGAGGCCACGCCCCCGCGCGAGATGGTGGCCATGCAGAAGCACGTGGAGGCAGCGGGGGAGCCGCCGGCATTCATCGATGCCGTGGCCGACCCGGTGACCAATGCGCTGATGTGCGCGACCGCCTCGTCGCGCGTGGTGCAGCCACAGGCTACGCAAGCGGAGCACGCCGCGCTGGTGCAACAGGCCCTCACCGCCGGCCCGGACGCACTGTCGGCGGCCCAGAAGCATCTGTTGCTGGGCGATCCCTTCGCACTCGCCCGGTTGCATGGACTGGTATGGGGTTCCCCGCTGGCGCATGCGCGATGGAAGGAAACCCGTGTGCTGCCCCGGCGCGCGGCCAACGTGGTGCCGTTGCGTCCAAGGCTCGCCTGAGTCATGCCCGGGAGCTGGCGCGCCTGCTCCCGGCAGGAATGCCAGATGAGGCTGGAAGGACTTAGCGCAATGCCGAGGCGCAGATGGGCGCGTTGATGTAGACGTCGCCAACGCGACGCTCGCCGCGCTCGTTGCGGGTCATGTAGCGGAACATCATGCTGATGCCCAGCTTGGTCAGGATTTCAACGTCCCGGTTCGCGCAGATATTGCGCTGCAGCGGCGCGGCGTAGCTGAGCTCGAAGCTGGCGAGGTCCAGCATGGGGCCTCGGTACTTGGTCAACTCCAGCTGGAACAGGATATGTTTGCCAGGGACCGACTGGCAGCGGCGCAAGCGCGTCTCGCCATCAATCTCGATGGGCAGGGCATCGTTGAGCTGGCGGCAAGCGCGCGACAATATGTTGTCGGGGCGGGCAGTATTGCGCAGCAATTCAGGCACGCCTGCCGCGCCGGTATTCTGGCCCGTGGCAGCGCCCTTGAGCATTTGCGCCAGGGCATCGGCCTCGTCCACCACCACGGGGGCCGGCGCGGAGGCGGCGGCCCTGGCTGGGACCGGTGCCGCATGCGCACGCTGCGCGCACGGCAAGCTAGCCGCGCCGGCGGCCAGGGCAAGAAAGACAGAAAGCAGTTTGTATCTTGTTCTCATGCAGGAAAACGTTGCCGGGAGCCGCACCATCGGGTGGGTTCCCGCGGTGCGTCGGGCTGCGTGATCGTCCGCCCCAGGCGGCCGACAGGCTGGCATTGTACCCTTGGCGTCGCTACCGTTGAAAGCCACGCACTCCTCCACTCCGCGGCGAAGCGAGGCGCGAAATCGCCGCAATGCCGCAATGCCGCGGCCCCGTCGGGCCTGTCATCACAGTTGCGCGCGCCCGGTCGGACGTGCGCCTGCATCATCGCCGCGCGGCATGCCGGGTGCGCGGCTTGTTACGCTATGCAACAATTACGTCTTTAGCCGCTCCCGTGCCGCTACGCCGTTAGCCAGTTTGACGCATTGGGCGCCGGTGGCCATCCCGGCCGCCCGGTTGTTCCTCAGGATGTTTCGATGACCCGCTCCACCCGCGCCCCGCAATCCGCGCGCTTTCCACTTTGGCTCCTGGTATGCGCTTCGCTTACCGCACTGGCGCCGCTTTCCATTGACATGTACCTGCCGAGTTTCCCGGCGCTGGCCGGGGATCTCGGGGTCGATATCGGCCGCGTGCAGCTCACGTTGGGGACGTTCCTGGTCGGATTGGCGGTGGGGCAGGCATTCTATGGCCCGATCAGCGACCGCTTTGGCCGCAAGCCGCCGTTGTACGTCGGCCTTCTGGCCTATGCGTCGGCCGCGGCCGGGTGCGCGCTCGCGCGCGACGTCGATGCGCTGATGCTGTGGCGTTTCCTGCAGGCCCTGGGCGGCTGCGCTGGCATGGTGATGGCGCGCGCTGTCATTCGGGACCGGCTGGAGGCCCATGAGTCCGCGCGCGCTTTCTCCTCGTTGATGTTGGTGATGGGCCTGGCGCCGATCCTGGCGCCCATCATCGGGGGCGCCGTGCTGGCGGCATTCGGCTGGCGCGCCATCTTCTGGTTGCTGTGCGGCGCGAGCCTGCTGATTCTGTGGGTGGTCCACCGCTACATGGAGGAATCGCTCGACCACGCCAGCGCCATGCCCTTGCGCCTGGGGCGCGTGCTCTCGAACTACGGCGAGCTGCTGCGAGATCGGGGTTTCGTCGGCTATTCGCTGTCCGCCGGCTGCGCGCAGGCGGGAATGTTTGCATACATCGCAGGGTCGCCGTTCGTGCTGATCGAGTTGCATGGCATCGATCCCTCCCATTACGGCTTCGTGTTCGGTGCCAACGCATTGGGCCTGATCGGCATGTCGCAGCTCAATGCGCGCCTGGTGCGCAACCGCACGCTGGACCACGTCCTGCGCCGCGCGCTGCTTGCGCCGTGCCTGGCTGGCCTTGTCCTGGCTGCGACCGTGCTCGCCGGCATGGCGCCGCTGCCGGTGCTGCTGACGGGTTTCTTTGTGTTTATCGCCAGCCTCGGCTGCATCCTGCCGAACGCCTCGGCACTGGCCATGGACCAACAGGGCCATCGTGCCGGCACCGCTTCCGCATTGATGGGAACGCTGCAATTCTCCCTGGGCACCCTGGCCGGCGCCGCCGTCAGCTTCTGGCGGGACGGCAGCGCGCTACCGCTGGCGGTGGTCATGGGCGTTTGCGGTACCGGCGCCGTGCTGATGCGGGCCTTTGGCCGTTCAGGCGCGACGGTGCGCGGCGCCGGTTGATCCGGGCGCCGACGGTGCCGCGATAGCGGGGCGGCCTGGCTTAGCGTGGCCGCGCCATCCCATCGATACACGGTTAAGCGGCTGCGCCGTTTTGCAGCACGACAAGCTGGGCTGGCATTGGGGCGGCGAAGCCGGCCTCGCCAAAGCTCTCGCGGATCACCCGGTTGCTATCGAAATACACCTGCCAGTAATGATCGGTATGGCAGTACGGACGTACCGCGAGCACCGGTCCCACCAGGGTGAACTCGAGAATCTCGACATCTGGCGGCGGTTCGGCCAGAACGTTGGGCAGCGCGGCCAGCCGCTCCTTGAGCAGGCTGGCGGCCGCCGCCACGTCGGTGCTGCCGGCCAACTGGGCTTTTAGCTCGACCCGGCGGTACGGGTTGGCGCTGAAGTTCTGGATCGTGTCCGCAAAGATCTTGTTGTTGCCGACCACGGTCAGGACGTTGTCTGGTGTGTCCAGCGTGGTGGCAAACAGGCCGATCTCCCTGACGGTGCCGGTGATCCCGCCTACCGTGACGAAATCCCCGACCTTGAAGGGCCGCAGCACCACCAGGAAGGCGCCTGCCGCGAAGTTGGACATCAGCCCCGACCACGCCATGCCGATGGCGATGCCGGCCGCCGCGATCAGCGCGGCAAAGCTGGTGGTCTGGATGCCGAAGTAACCCAGTATCCCGATGATCAGCACGATATTCAGGGTCACCGTGACGATGGAGCCGACATACCGCAGCAAGGTCGGGTCGACCTTTTGCTTGGTCAGGGACCCCTGCACCATGCGCACCACGACGTGGATCAGCCACCGGCCAACCACCCAGAAGACGAGGGCGGCGAGAACTTTGAACCCGACTTCAGTCGCATAGGTGACGACGACATCCTGATACTTCTGCAGCGTTGTAGCATCCATCGCGTTTCTCCCTTGCTGGCTCAGCAGGTACACAGGCAACGAACATCTTGCAGCGGCTGCCTGGACGCGTCAGGGGCGGGGCGCGAAGGCTGGCAAGGCATTATTGCTACGCGGCGAGCGGAAGTTCAAGCACAAAATGGCCGCGCAGGGCGCTACGCGCCACTCGCGGCCATGGGTCGTTGGAGCGTGGGGCGGGCGTGGCGCAAGGGCGTGAATCCCCTTTGCGCCGTGCCTTACCAGTTGGTTTCGCGTTCCGGCGTGGCGGAGATGCGATGCAGCGACAGGTCCGCGCCGTTGTATTCCGATTCAGCGTCAAGCCGGATGCCCACGACCTTCTTGAGCGTGCCGTAAACCACGGTGCCTCCCACTAGGGCGATCGCGATGCCAAGCAGGGTGCCGATGCATTGCGCGCCGAGCGAAACGCCGCCAATGCCACCTAGCGCCTGGTTGCCAAAGATGCCGGCGGCAATGCCGCCCCACGCGCCGCACAGCCCATGCAGCGGCCAGACGCCCAGCACATCGTCGATATGCCACTTGTTCTGGGCCAGCGTGAACAGGTAGACGAACAGCGCGCCGGCGATGGCGCCGGTGACCAGCGCGCCCAGCGGGTGCATCAGGTCGGAGCCGGCGCAGACCGCCACCAGCCCGGCCAGCGGGCCATTGTAGGCAAAGCCGGGGTCGTTGCGGCCGGCTGCCCAGGCGGCCAGCGTGCCGCCGGCCATGGCCATCAGGGAGTTGATGGCCACCAGCCCGCTGATCTTGTCGACGGTTTGCGCGCTCATGACATTGAAACCGAACCAGCCTACCGCCAGCACCCACGCGCCCAGCGCCAGGAACGGGATGTTCGAGGGCGGGTGCGCGCTGATGCGGCCGTCTTTCTGGTAGCGGCCGCGGCGCGCGCCCAGCAACAAGATGGCGGGAAGCGCGATCCAGCCGCCCATGGCGTGGACCACGACGGAGCCGGCGAAGTCGTGGAACGGCACGCCGGCGATCGAGGCGATCCAGTCCTGCACGCCAAAGCGGTTGTTCCAGGCAATGCCCTCGAAGAAGGGGTAGACCAGGCCCACCAGCACAAAGGTGGCCACCAGTTGCGGGTTGAAGCGCGAGCGCTCGGCAATTCCTCCAGAAATAATCGCTGGTATGGCGGCGGCAAACGTTGCCAGGAAAAAGAATTTCACCAGCTCATAGCCGCTCCTTTCCGCCAGTGTCTGGGCGCTGGTGAAGAACTCGACCCCATAGGCTACGGTGTAGCCAATAAAGAAATAGGCGATCGTGGAAACCGCAAAATCCACCAATATCTTGACCAGTGCGTTGACCTGGTTCTTCTTGCGCACTGTGCCCAGCTCCAGGAACGCAAAGCCCGCGTGCATGGCGAGCACCATGATCGCCCCTAGCAAGATGAACAGGGCATCGGTGCCGCTCTTCCATTTGTCCATACAATCCTCTATGCGCAAAATGGGAGCACATGTACGCAAAAAACGTACCAGTCTGGGGCATCACTGGCCGGGATCTGCACCGTGTTGGTGGGTTTTGCACCGATTTGTCGCGCTCGAGGGGGGTGGCGCAGGGATTGAGGGGCTGTAACCTGACGCCGAGCGACATGCGCCGGGGATGCGCGGCATATGGAGGCTGCGCCAAAATGAGGCAATGCCCCTATTTGGGGCGCGCGCTGGCGGGTTCTGTGCACCATGATGGGTCGTGCAGGCGCGTCCGTCCAACGCCATTGGGATGCCGCCGACCAAGCCGTCCGGGCGGTTTCGACGGCAGCAAGGCGCACACTGTGCAGGTCTGACCTTGTCAAGCGATGCCTGTCATCACGTACGGGCGTTCGAATGACCATTACCCTCGCTGGTCGCATTTGAAAGCACGGAAAAGGAGGGGTAAATTCCCCGCAAAGGCGCTTGACTCAAGGATTTGCGGCTTTTTTCGTTGCATTGGTGCCACTGGGGATTGCCCAATGCGTAAAGCGCGGATTAGACTGCGCCGATCGGTAATTTGCCGCGTGGCAGACACTCCGATCAAGACGACCAACTAGGGAAATCAGCCATGAATAAAGGTGAACTGGTATCTGCCATCGCCGCTGACGCGGAACTGAGCAATGCTGCAGCAGAGCGCGCGCTGAATGCCGCTCTGGACAACATTAAGAAGGCGGTTGCCAAGGGTGATTCGGTAACGCTGGTGGGCTTCGGCAGCTTCAGCTCCGGCAAGCGCGCTGCACGTACCGGACGCAATCCGCGTACTGGCGAGACCATCAAGATTCCGGCCGCCAAGACGGTCAAGTTCTCTGCCGGCCAAGGGTTCAAGGACGCTGTGAACAAGAAGAAATAAGCAGTCCGCGCCCCGGGCGCAAACAGGAAGGCGGCCCGTTGGGCCGCTTTTTTATTGTTGCCTGGGTGCTTTTCGACGTGCTCGGGGGCAGGGCAGGACGATCGTTCCGGGTTAAACTGCCGATCGTCGGCGCCAGCCTTTCGACCTGCGCCGCGGGTCGGCCCGGCCGCTTCCAGACTCCGGATTTTCATCATGAATGACCTGTCCCACCAGCTTTCCATGACCGTGCTGATGACGCCGGACATGGCTAATTTCTCCGGCAATGTGCACGGCGGCACCATCCTCAAGTACCTCGACATGGTGGCCTACGCCTGTGCCAGCCGCTATGCCGGGCGCTACGTGGTCACGTTGTCGGTCGACCAGGTCGTGTTTCGCCAGCCCATCCACGTGGGTGAGCTGGTGACGTTCCTGGCGGCAGTCAACTTCACCGGCCGCAGCTCGATGGAAATCGGCATCAAGGTCATCACGGAGAATATCCGCAGCAAGCTGGTTCGCCATACCAACAGTTGCTACTTCACCATGGTGGCGGTGGACGACAACGGCGCGCCCGCCGAAGTGCCGCCGCTGGTGCCCCGCGACGAAGTCGAGCGCCAGCGCTTTGCCGCGGCCCAGCTGCGCCGCCAGCTGCGCCAGGAAATGGAAAAACGGCACGATGAAATCACCGGCACGGTGTCCTGAGGTGGGGAGCATGGCGATGCAATGCGGGCGTTCCCGGCGTGTTTGCCGCGGGCCGCTGTGGCCGCTGACCGGCCTTCTGGCGGCGCTTGCGCTGCTGGCGCCGGCCGCGCATGCCGAGGAAATCGGCAGCGTGAGCACCAATTTTCGCATGACCGGCTCCGACAAAGTCGTGATCGAAGCCTATGACGATCCGCAGGTCGAAGGCGTGACCTGCTACGTGTCGCGTGCCCGCACCGGGGGCATCAAGGGCTCGCTGGGCATGGCCGAAGACCCGCCGGAGAGCTCCATCGCCTGCCGCCAGGTAGGGCCGATCACGTTCAAGGGGCCGCTGCGCCAGCAGGACAATGTGTTCTCCGAGCGCATGTCGATCCTGTTCAAGACCCTGCATGTGGTGCGCACGGTCGACCGCAAGCGCAATACCCTGGTCTACCTGACCTACTCGGACCGCATCGTGTCCGGCAGCCCGCAGAATAGCGTGACCGCGGTGCCGGTGGCGGCGGCCACGCCGATTCCGGTCAAGTAGGCATCCGTTTCCCGATCCACGATCCACGATCCACGATCCATTCAACAATCCAGTCCGGAGAAGACAGCATGAGTGAGCAAGGCAAGGTTGCGCTGGTAACGGGCGCGGCCCGCGGCATCGGCAAGGCGGTGGCACAGGCGCTGCTGGTGGCAGGCTATCGGGTGGTGTTTGCCGGACGTACCGCCGAGCCGCTCGAAGCGCTGGCCGTGCAAGCCAGGGCCGAGGGCCATACGGCGCTGGCGGTGCAATGCGACGTCAGCGATCCGGATTCGGTGGAGCGGCTCTTTGCCCAGGTTCGCGAGCATTTCGGCCGGCTCGACGTGCTGTTCAATAACGCCGGCATCAATGCGCCGGCGGTGTCGATCGATGAACTCTCTGTTGCGCAATGGAAGGCGGTGCTGGACACCAACCTGACCGGCGTGTTCCTGTGCTCGCGCGCCGCCTTCGCGCTGATGAAGTCGCAGAGCCCGCGCGGCGGCCGCATCATCAACAACGGCTCGATCTCGGCGCACGCGCCGCGTCCCAACACGGTGCCGTACACGGCGACCAAGCACGCCATTACCGGGCTGACCAAGAGCCTTTCGCTGGATGGCCGGGCCTTTGACATCGCCTGCGGGCAGATCGATATCGGCAATGCTGCCACCGATATGGCTTCGCGCATGGCGCGCGGCGTGCCGCAAGCCAACGGCGAGATCGCGCCGGAGCCGCTGATGGACGTGGCGCATGTGGCCAGCTCGGTGGTGCACATGGCCAACCTGCCGCTGGATGCCAATGTGCAGTTCATGACCGTGATGGCCACCAAGATGCCCTTCGTCGGGCGGGGCTGAACCTGGCGTCTCCAGCTATTTGATCGCCAGCGCCTCGCTTTCAGCGCGGCAGTCGCCGGCCGGCCGCAGCCCGTTGGCACGGGCTTGCGCAACTTCCGCTTTGGCTGCCGCAAGATCTGCGAGGAAGGTGGGGTCTGCATGCAGCCGCGCCACGGTAGCCGCGCCCATGATGCGGCCCTGCGTCGCATCGCTTTGCCAATGCACATTGCAGACCAGCCGGCTTTGCCCATAGGCCAGCCCGCGTGCCAGGATCACATTGGACTGTTGCGGCGCGATTTCCGCCAGGATCAACGCCCACGCCCAGCCAATGGCGTTATGCCCCGAAGGGTAGGAGCCGTCCTTGGAAAGCATGGCTTCCTCGGCGGGCGTGCAACTCGGCTGCTGGTTGGCCACGAACGGCCGGGCGCGCGCATATTTGTTCTTCACGCCGTACGTCGATAGTCCCGCATCGGCCAGGGTCCGGCGCAGCAGCAGGTAGAGCCGGGGTGTTTGCTCCTGCGATATCGGCGCATCCAGCGCGCACGAGAAAACCCCCGCGGCCTGCGGGAATTTCAGGTTGGCATCGACGGCTGCCTGGCGGTAGCGTGCCGTGCCTCGCTGGGCCTGGTTGGCGCGCGCGGTCTCGTCGTCCAGGGCTTGCGCCGCGGAGCCGGGCGCGGGCGGCGGTGGCACCAGGGCGAGGCTATCGGGCCGTGCGTCCGCCGGCAGGTAGCCGGCGAGAATGCCCGGCCGTATCTCCGGCACCGGCGCAGCGGCGCTGCCCTGGCCCTGGCTGGCACAGCCCGCGAGGAGCAAGGCAGTGCCCAGCACGGACAAGCCCGCGAGCCGCTTGCCGGAGGGCAGGAAAGGTCTGGTGAATGAATTTGCTTGCATCTGCATCCGCATCTGTTGGTTGTTCCCGTGATCGCCGTCGGACCGGCGTGGTACCGGCGAGCAAGCGGCGGTGCTCCCGTTCACGGCCGCCTGGGTGATCCTGACCCTGTCCAGCGCGCGGGTTCAGGCGTCGAACATCTTGCGCAGTGTCGATTTCAGGATCTTGCCGTTGGCATTGCGCGGCAGCATGTCGGGGCAGAACACGATCCGCACCGGCACCTTGAAGGCCGCCAGCCGCTCGCCCACGAACGCCTGCAATTCCGCCTCGGTGGCTTGCGCGCCGGGCTTCAGGCTGACCACGGCCGCGGGCTCTTCGCCCAGCGTGCGGTGGGGGATGCCGACCAGTGCCGCATCCATGATGGCGGGGTGATCGTACAGCGCGCTTTCCACCTCGATGCTGTAGATGTTCTCGCCGCCGCGGATCAACATATCCTTCATGCGGTCGACAATATAGACAAAGCCTTCCTCGTCCAGCCGCGCGATATCGCCGGTCTTGAGCCAGCCGTCGATGAATGTTTGCGCGGTGGCTTCCGGCTTGTTCCAGTAGCCGCGCACCACATTGGCGCCGCGCACCATGAGTTCGCCGGTCTCGCCGGTGGGCAAGCTGTGTCCGCGCCCGTCCACCACCTTCATCTCGCCGATGGGCAAGGCCGGGCCGCCGCTTTCGGGGCGCTCCACATACTCCTCCGCACTGTGGCTGGTGAAGGTGGCCGAGGTCTCGGTCATGCCCCAGCCAATGCCGGGGGCCGAATGCGGGAACACTTCCTTGATGCGGCGCACCAGTTCGGCCGAAGCGGGCGCGCCACCGTAGTTGACGTTTTCCAGCGACGACAGGTCGAAGCGCTCGCGCTCCGGGTGCTCGATGATCTGCCAGGCGATGGTGGGCACGCCGCCGGCAGCCGTGCAACGCTCGCGCTCGATCAGGCCCATGGCACGCACGGCGTCCCAGCGGCGCATCAGCACGATCTTGGTGCCGCTGGCCAGCGCGCCGTTGAGCACCGCCATGCAACCGGTAACGTGAAAGAACGGCACCGATAGCAGCATGCCTTTTTGCGGCGCGCCCGGATCTGGCGCGGGAATCGTCTCGCCGCGGCGCAGGCAATTGCGCATCGGGCTGAACGCGGCGGCCACGGCCACATTGGTGGCGTTGCGGTGGGTGCCGAGCGCGCCCTTGGGCTTGCCGGTGGTGCCTGACGTATAAAAGATGGTGGCGTCGTCGTCGGCGTCGATGGCCACAACGGGTACCGGCAGTGCGGGCAGTGATGCCCATTGGTCCGGCGTGCCGATCAGGCTCTCCAGCTGGCTGATGCGCGCGTCGCTGGCTGGCGCATTGGCGCGGCTGACGTAGATTTTTTCCAGCGCGGGGCAGCCTGGCAGGTGCTCGATGATGCGGCCCAGGCGTTCATCGTCAACGATGGCGATCTTGCTGCCGGAGTCGGCCAGGCCGTACTCCAGTTCCGCCCCGGTCCACCAGGCGTTGAGCGGCGTGACAATGGCGCCTGTCAGCAAGGCGCCGTAGAAGACGGCCGGCCATTCCGGCAGGTTGCGCATGGCCAGCGCCACGCGGTCGCCCTTGGTCACGCCATCTCGGATCAGCGCGTGCGCGATGGTGAGCGCGGCGCGGGCGAACGCATCGTACGAGACACGTTCGTCCTCATAGACGACAAAGGTCTTGTCGCCCAACGCGCGGGCTTGCAGGAACAGGTCGCGCAGCGTGGGCGGCGCGTTTTTCCAGACGACGGTGGCAATGCCCCGGATCACGCGCGTTTCGGTTTCGAAAGGGGCGCCGGGCGCGGTAAGGCGGGTATGGGCCTCGGCCAGGCTGATTGCCGGCCAGGTCGTAGCGGATTGCGGGTTGTTCGACATCGGTGCCTCCCTGACTGCATGGCAGGATGGGCAACGCTCTGGCAGGCCGGCGCGCAAGCCTGCCCGCATGCAGCGCCGGCGCGGTGAAGCGGGCGCTGCATGCGGGCACGAAGTGCCCCGGCTCAGGCCTCAGGCCTCGGGCATTGGACCTGAGGCCGGGAGCGAGCCCGGAACGGGAACAGCGAGCGTGGCGCGGCTCAGATCGTGACGCCGCCGTCCACCACCATGGCCTGGCCGGTCATGAAGGTACTGGCCGAGGAGGCCAGGAACACCGCGGCGCCGGCAATCTCCACCGGCTCGCCGATGCGGCGCAGGGGCGCGCCTTGCGTCGACAGCTTGTAGCGCTCCGGATCCTCCCAGAGCGCCTTGGCGAAATCGGTGCGGATCAGGCCGGGGGCGATGCAGTTCACGCGCACGTTGCTCGGGCCGAACTCCACCGCCAGGTTACGCGCCAGCTGGAAGTCGGCCGCCTTCGACACGTTGTACACGCCGATGGTGGGCGAGCCGCGCAGGCCACCGATGGACGACACGATGATGATCGAGCCGTCCTTGCGCTCAAGCATCTGCGGGGCCACCATCTGGATCAGCCAGTGGTTGGAGATGACGTTGTTGTCCAGGACCTTGCGGAACTGTTCGTCGGTCACGCCGCTCATCGGGCCGTAATAGGGGTTGGACGCCGCGTTGCAGACCAGTACGTCGATCTTGCCGAACGTGCTGTTGGTCTGGTCGACCAGGCGCTGCAGGTCTTCCTTGGAGGAGATATTTGCGGGCACGGCAATCGCGGTGCCGGCGCCATGCCTGGCATTGATGGCATCGACGACTTCCTGGCAGGCCTCGGCCTTGCGCGAGGAAATCACCACTTTGGCTCCTTGCACCGCCATCTGCTCAGCGATGGCGCGGCCGATGCCGCGTGAAGAGCCGGTGACGACGGCAACCTTGCCGGTCAGGTCGAACAATGACATGCGTGTCTCCTGGTGTCCTGGTCCTCGCGGGGCGAGGCCAGATGATCTTTAAGATGATCTTTGAAAGGCGCTGGTGAATCTGCATCTTGGCAGCACGGCCCGGCGTGTTCTGCACAGCGGATCATGCAGGGGCTTGTCGGTGCCATAGTGCTACCGGCCGGTACATTATGGTTGGGAGGCATGGCTCAGTCCACAAGCAAATCGGCGGCCGGCCCGGCTTATCAGAGAATTTTCTGTTGGCAATGCATTCGGTGCATGACGTCGGCAAGATAGCGGCATGATGTCCGCACCCACAAACGGCGAGCAGGTCATAACAGGCTGCAACAGGCCACAAAGGACGAGGAAAGCGTTTCATGCTTTGGCAAATCAAGGATACCGAGGTCTACCTGCTGGGGGCGATCCACGTGCTGGATGCGCCGTTGCCTGCACTGGTGCCGGCCGCGGAGCGCGCCTACCGGGCTTCGGCGCGGGTGGTCTTCGAGGTGGCGCTGGACCAGGCACCGGATTTCGCGCCGGCGTATTTCCCGCAGGGCGACAGTCTTAGCCGCCATCTGCCGCCGGCTACGCTTGAACAGGTGCGGGCGCTTTGGCTGGATTTCGGCTTGCCCGGCCCCGAGCTGGAGCGGCTGCGCCCCGTGTTCGCTGCGATGCATCTGCAGTTCGCGGTGGCCGCCAGGCACGGCATCCTGGCGCAGCATGGTGTCGATCGGTTCTTGTGGGCGCGCGCCGCTGTCGATGGACGGGCAACGGATGCGCTGGAGGATGGCACCGAGGCGCTGCGGATGTTGCAATGCGTGCCGCTGGCCGAGCAGGTATCGATGCTGGCATTCTTTGCCGAGCAGCCGGAACTGGCCGCGGCGGAGCCGGCGGATATGGTGCGCTGGTGGCGGCAAGGGCAGGCCGGGCCGTTTGGCGCGCTGCTAGCGCAGCGCCGCGCGCAATGGCCGGACACGCTGGCCGTCCTCGTCGACGCACGCAACCAGCAATGGATGCCGAAAATCCAGGCGCTGGTCGCGGATCGCGTGCCAACCCTGATCGTGGCCGGTGCCCTGCACATGGTGGGCGACGCGGGGCTGCCGGCGCTGCTTGGGGCCGCCGGGCTCGAACTGCTGCCCGAACCCTGGTGAAGCGAACGCCTATCCGTTGCCGCGCGCCTTGATCAGCGTGGGCAATAGCTGGGCCAATTGCGCTTCGCTGGCAAGATCCAGCGCCAGCCCGAAGCGATCCCCCAGCGCTTGGACAATGGCAGCCGGCGTCTCCAGTTGCTGGCGCTGCACGCTGCCATCGGCCGCGCGCACGGCAAAGTCGCCGTTGATCAGCGTCAGCCGGGTGTCGCCTTGCGTGCGCGCCAGGGTCAGGGCGTTGCGGAACAGGCTGTCGGGATGGGTCGAGGTGTACCAGTTGCGCGGCTCGAAATCGATGGCCTGCTGCGGCGAAAGATCGAACTGGTAGAGCTTGCACCACGCGCTAGCGGTTTTGACCTCCAGGTCGTACACATGAAAGGCCGCGCCTGTCGTCGCCACGCAGGACAGGCGATACGGGAACGACGGATCGGCTTGCTCCGCCTGCGGCAGCGCCATGGCGCGATACGGCGTAGGGCCGCCAAAGCCCACGTCCACGATATAGCTCCGGTGTGCGGCCTCCACGCGCAGCAGCATGTGCGATTGCATGGTGGGCACAGCTTCGGGCACGTTCCAGCGCACCCGCGCAGCCAGCGGCGTGACCACGTAGCCAAGCGCACGCAGCGCGGCGGCAAGCAAGGTGTTTTGCTCGAAGCAGTAGCCGCCGCGTGCGTTGGCGACCAGCTTGTCGAACACCGCATCCAGGCCGATCTTGATCGGGCGCTGCAGCAACACGTCGACGTTTTCAAAGGGAATCCGCGCCAGTTGCGCCGCGATCAGGCTGTCGAGCGTGGCGAGGTCCGGCTGGCTCGGCACCGGATGGCCGATGCGGCGGAGATAGGCTTGCAGGCGGGTGTCGTCTAGATAGGTCATGGCGATGAATGTCTGGCTTGCGCTGCCAGCGCAGGTTTGCAGGGATCGGGCACGCGGCGCTGTCAGCTCAGCGCCAGCAAGGCCGGCAGGTCGATCAACTCGATGTCGGCATAGTGCAGCCGCAACAGCCCGCGCGCTTCGAGCTCGCGCAGGGCCTGGTTGACCGTCTGGCGCGACAGCCCCAGCATCTGCCCGAGTTGTTCCTGCGGGATATGCACGGAGCGGCGCTCCAGCCCGGGCAGGTCGCCGTAGGCCTGGGCAATGGCCACCAGCCGGCGGCCGGTGCGCGCCAGCGGCGGCAGCAACTGCGCCTCTTCCACATAATGAAAGGCCTCGCGCGTCTTGGCGGCGAGCAGCTTGCCGAACTCGCGCCACCATTCGGGATGCGCCGACAGCATCGCGTAGAGCTTGTCGCGCTGCAGGTGCAGCACGGTGGCCGCGCTGGTGGCACGGGCGTCGTGCGTGCGCGCCAGCCCGTCGAACAGGCAGATCTCGCCAAACCAGCTGCCCGGCCCCAGCAGGCCGATCAAGGCGGCCTTGCCAGACTCGCTGTGGGTGTCGACCTGCACCGTGCCGGCAATCACGCCGTAGATGCCGTCAAAGGCGTTGCCGCGGGTAAACAGCATCTGGCCGGCGGCCAGCTTGCGCGTGGCCGCGTCCCGCAGCAGGGTGTCTTGCATGGCCGCCGGCAAGGCACTAAACCAGCTCCCGCCGCGCAAGGCGCGCAGCGGATCCAGGGCCGGCTCCTGCTGGCCACGGGTTGCCAGGCGCATGATGGTCTCCTTGATCGATGCTCTTGCCGACTGTCAAAAACCGGACAGACGGACTTCTTGGTGCCTATTAATATACGGCCACGACGCGTAGCCGCAGTACGCGGACACAAACACGCGACACAAATACGCGACGACGACGACGCCCCGGCAGGAGACCCTGTGAAGACACTGATCGACCACCTGGCTAACTACGCAGCCTATCACCGCGACGCGCGCAATGTGTTCAGCCATTTCATCGGCATCCCCATGATCGTGCTGGCCGTGACCACACTGCTGGGCCGCCCGGCCATGCCGCTTGATGCCGGTCCGGCGTACCTGACGCCGGCAATGGTCGTTTATGGTCTGTCCTGCCTGTTCTACCTGCGCCTGTCGGCAGGGTTCGGGCTGGCGATGACGGTGATCCTGGCTGGCTTTGTCTACGCCGGCGGCGCCATCGCTGCGCTGTCCACCGGCGCATGGCTGGCTTGGGGTATCGGCCTGTTCGTGGCGGGCTGGCTTATCCAGTTTGTCGGGCACTATTACGAAGGCCGCAAGCCTGCGTTTGTGGATGACCTGGCCGGGCTTCTGGTCGGGCCGCTCTTCCTGGTAGCCGAAGTGGCCTTCGCAATGGGCCTGGCGCGGGACACCCGCGAGGCTGTCAGCGCCCACGCGCATTGACCATCGGCGCGCCTGCCTTCTAGGCGCGGTGTTCCGCGCCGTGTTCCAGCAGCCAGTCGCGCAGTTGCAAGACCTTGTCGTCGGCAGGCAGGCCGCGCCGGTGGACGAAGTAATAGGCCTTGCGATTGTCGATCTGCGCCGGCAGCGTGGCTAGTGGCACCACCAGCCGCCCCTGCGCCAGTTCCTCGGTAATCAGAATGCGTGGAATCAGCGCCACGCCGATGCCGGCGGCGGCCGCCTGCGCCAGCATGGTGTAGAGGTCATAGCGCGGGCCGCGCAAGGCCTGTGCCGGCAGTGCCGCGCCCGCGGCGGCGAGCCAGTCGCTCCAGGCGCGCAAGCGGGTGTTCAGGTGCAGCAGCGGCAATTCCAGCAGCTGATCCAGGTCCAGGCGCTTGCGGCGCCCCAGCAGCGCGGGGCTGCACACCGGCACCGACGGGCCTTCCTGCAGGATGCGCTCGCCCTGCGTACCCGGCCACAGCCCTTCGCCGTAATAGATAGCCGCGTCGAACGCGGTATCACTGAGCTCGAATGCCTCGGTGCGCGCCGAGAGATGCAGCGTGAGATCGGGCAGGGCGCGCGCCAGCAGCGGCAGGCGCGGGATCAGCCACTGGCTGGCAAAGGTGGGGCCGATGGCCAATTCGATAGCGCGCCCGCGCGGACGCTGGGTCATCACATCCAGCGTCACCTGCTCGATCTGGTCGAGCCGCTCGCGCACTTCTTCGGCATAGGTCCCGCCAGCCGGCGTTAGCACGATGCGCTTGCGGATGCGGTGGAACAGCGGCACGCCAAGCCGGGCTTCCAGCCCTGCGATCTGCCTGCAAACCGCGCTCTCCGTCACCGCCAGCTCGTCGGCGGCGCGGGTAAAGCTGCCCAGGCGCGCCGCGGCCTCGAACATCTGGAGTGCCGTGAGGCTGGGTATGCCCTTGCGCATAGTGCGTTTTTGGAAGGAAGTTGGTGCGAAGTTATCAATTGTACGAACTCTCCCGCAGTCGCACAATAAGCCCATCCGGAGGCCATCGGCCCCCGCCATCCCCCGAAAACAAACACATTTCAGCGTATTGACCATGACGAAGCCGAATCTGCAACGCCTCCTCGAGACCGTTTGTGGCGAAACCCAGGCAGCTGAGTTGCTGCAATTAATGAATGTTTCCCCGCAACTGCTGTCTTCTGCCAGCGAACAGGCCAGCCGTGCCGAAGTGGCACAGGCGCTCAATATGGTGCTGTTCGCCGGCATTCTCGAGCGCGTGCCGACCGGCATGGCCTATACCCGCGACGTGATCCAGGCGGGCGGGCAAGTGGTGTTCGACCACGGCGCGCTGCGCACGGTGAAGTGGGATTGCGGCAGCCTGCCCTCGGGCGAGATCGCCTTCACGCGCATCCTGGGCCCGCTGGGCTACCGCCTCAACGGCACCTATCCGCTTGAGCGCATTGGCATGACCGGCCGCTCCTACACGCATGCCGACCTGCCTGACGACATCGCCCAGTACTTCCTGAGCGAGTTGCATCCCGAGCGTTTCAGTGCCGGCTTCCAGTCTGCCGTGTCACGCGTGGTGTCGAAGTCCGTCGATCCGCTCGGCGACGAAGCCGTCGCGCAACTGGCCCTGCTGGAGCGCGATGCGAGCCTGCCGATGGCCGATGCGGCGCGCCTGGTGCCACAACTGGCAGCCTGCTTTGCCCGCCAACATGCCGAGCCGGCCCTGGCCGACTATGAATTGCTGCTGAAGGAATCGGCCGAGATGGCCTGGATTTCCACCGAGGGCAATGCCTTCAACCACGCCACCGACCGCGTGGCGGATGTGCGTGCCGTGGCGGACGCGCAGCGCAGCCTGGGCCGCCCGATCAAGGATTCGGTGGAAGTGTCGCGCTCCGGGCGGGTCCTGCAGACGGCATTCAAGGCCGATCCGGTGGAGCGCGGGTTTGTCGGCGCCGACGGCGTGGTGGTCAAGCGTAGCGTGCCGGGCTCGTTCTACGAGTTCATCACGCGCGATTTCGTGCCCGCGACGCAGGCCGCTGGCGGCACGCTGGATCTGTCGTTCGATGCCGGCAATGCGCAAGGCATCTTCAAGATGACGGCGGCCTGCTAACGCGGGCGATGCGGTAGCGGGAGAAAGAGAAGGGGCCGGCTCGACCGGCCTTTTCTTGGTTTACGGCTGGCCAGCCGGCAGGCGCAGGCGAGCCAGCAATCCACCCAGTTCGCTGTTGCCTAGCTCCAGCCCACCCTCATAAAGGGCCGCCATCTCGCTGACGATGGCCAGGCCCAGTCCGCTGCCGGCAGCGGACTCATCGAGCCGCCCAAAGCGTGCCGTGGCCAGCTCGCGGGCCTCGGCCTGCATGCCCGGCCCGTCGTCTTCGACCGTGACCTCAAGCATGCCGCCGCGCTCCGCGAGCTTGACGCGAACGCGCGAGCGCGCCCATTGGCAGGCGTTGTCGAGCAGGTTGCCGAGGATCTCGATCAGGTCCTGGCGGTCGCCGGCGAAGTGCCCGTTGCCATCCACCTGGATATCGATCTCGCGGCCGCTGTGCAGGCGTGCCAGCTCGCCTGCCGCGGGGCCGGCGTCGATGCGCGCCCCGCGCGTGCTCGCAGCCCCTGCTGCCCGTGCGCGCGTTCAGGCGCACCGGGCCGCAGGCCGGCTCGGGCGCGGACATGCCATGGGCGCGGCGGATCAGCGCGCGGATTGACGCCGATCACATCGCCCGTGTATTGCGCCGACACCGCCTCCAGGATGCGCGTGAGTGGAAGGATCTCGCTGCACGAAAGGAAGCACATGGACAGCGGCCCGTCCATGATCGTGCTCGGGCCGTTGCTGGCCTTCGGGCTGGACGGCTGAAGCTGGCCCCTGGAACCCCCGGCGGGTTTTCCATGTCTGGACATGCTCCCGTGGCTGGTCCTACACTCGATTCACAATAAAACGCACGACCGTTCTTATTTATGTTCTCCACGCATGGTCAACCATGCGCCACGGACATGACCGGCACAGTGCGATCCCTCAGGGTCAATCCAAAAAGGAGACATGGCATGGAATCGAAGAACGTCCCGCTGGTAGCCGAGTTGTTGCGCGATGCGCCGAAGAACTGGGGCAAATGGGGGCCGGATGACGAGGTCGGGTCGCTGAACTATCTCACCCGGGCGCAGGTGCTGCGCGGCGTGGCTTCCGTGCGCTCCGGCAAGACCTTCACCCTGCAGATCCAGATGGGAAACCCCGCCGGCGACCCGGTCTGGCCCGGGCGTTCGCAGGCGCGCCGCCTCAACGTGATGGACAAGGGCCATTATCTTTGCGGCAAGGGCCCGAAGTTCCCCGGCGAGGCCGAGTACGCCGACGACATGATGATCATGTACCTGCAGGGCTCGACCCAGTACGACGCCCTGGGCCATGTCTGGTACGGTGATCAGCTGTGGAACGGCTACGACGCCAAATCCACCATCGGCGGCCTGGAAAAAGCCAGCGTCCTGCCGATCGCGGAGCGCGGCGTGGTCGGGCGCGGCGTGCTGATCGACATGGCGCGCCACCGCGGCAAGGACGTGCTCGCCCCGGGCGAGACCTTCACCCACCTGGACTTGCTCGCCGCCGCCGAGATGCAGGGCGTGCGCATCGAGAAGCACGACATCCTGGTGATCCGCACCGGCTGGATCGGCTCCTTCTACAAGCGCGACCAGGCTGAGTTTTATCGTGAGTTCGTCGAGCCGGGCTTGACCTACAGCCCGGAACTGGTCGAGTGGTTCCATCGCATGGAGATCCCCAACCTCGTCACCGACACGATTGCCAACGAGGTGACCGTGGACCCGGTCTCGGGCGTTGCCTTGCCGCTGCACAATGCGCTGATGCGCAACCTGGGCGTCGCCCTGACCGAGATCGCCCAGCTGGACCCGCTCGCCGCGGACTGCGCGGACGATCAGCAGTGGAGCTTCCTGTATACGGCAGCACCGCTCAAGGTAGTGAACGGCAGCGGCGCGCCGGTCAACCCGGTGGTCATCAAGTAAGCCAGGCAGAAAGCCTGCCCACGGCGCCGTCCGGTGGAGAAGCCTCAATGGCCTCTTGCACTGTGCGGCGCCAGCTTCGTTTCGGCCAAGCATTATGCTTGACACTACCCGCCGTGCCTATCGAGGTGCCTCATGACGCCCTATGAAGAGAAGCCCTGGCTCTCCAGCTACAACGCCGGCCAGCCGCACACCATCACCCCGCAATTTACCGACGCATTATCCATTTTTCGGGCCGCCGCGGACCGCGCGCCCGCCAGTCCGGCAATCCACTACTTCGACGCCACGCTCAGCTATGCCGAGGTGGATGCGCTCTCGGACGCGCTCGCGGTAGCGCTATCATCGCGCGGCTGCACGCGCGGCGAGCGGGTTGCGCTGTACCTGCAGAACGTGCCGCAGTTCGTCATCGGGCTGGTTGCCGCCTGGAAGCTCGGCGCCATCGCGGTGCCGGTCAACCCGATGAACCGCGCACGCGAACTGCGCCTGGTGCTGGCCGACTCCGGCGCGAAAGTACTGATCTGCCACGAATCGCTCTATGCCGATGTGGTGAGCGGGCTGTTCGACGCCGAGCGGCGCGGCCAGGGCGACGCTGCCGCGCCCCTTGCGCTGCCCGCGGTGATCACCACGTCTGAGCTGGATTTCCAGACGCGTGCCGATCCGCGCCTGTTTGCCGCGACGCGGCGCCAGCCCGCCGAGGGCGTGCCCGATCTGCTGGCGCTGGTGCAAGAGTACCTGGGCCAGCGCCCGGCGCCGGTCAAGCTTGCGGCAGACGATATCGCGATGCTGGTGTACACCTCCGGCACCACCGGCGTGCCCAAGGGCGCGATGAACACCCATGGCAATGTTGCTTTCAATGCGCAGGTGTACCGCGACTGGATCGGCTTGGCGCAGGGCGGCCCGATCCTGGGCGTGGCGCCGCTCTTTCATATCACCGGACTGGTGGGCCATGTGGCCGCGGCGTTCATCTGCGCCGCGCCGCTGGTGCTGGCCTGCCGTTTCGAGCCGGGCGTGATTCTGGAGGCCATCCGCGACCGGCGGGTCGAGTTCACCATCGGCTCGATCACGGTCTTCATCGCGCTGATGAACCATCCCGAGGCGACCCGCGCGCATTTCGCCACGCTGGGCAAGATCTACTCGGGCGGCGCACCGATCCCGCCGAGCGTGGTGGAGCAGTTCCGCGCCAAGTTTGGACACTATATTCACAACGGCTACGGCCTGACCGAGACCAACTCGCCCACCCACGTGGTGCCGCTGGGCCGGGAGGCGCCGGTGGACCCGGCCTCCGGCACGTTGGCGATCGGCGTGCCCGCCTTCAATGTCGACGCCTTCATCGGCGACGATGCGGGCGCGCCGGTGCCGGTGGGCGAGGTCGGTGAGATCATTTCGCGCGGGCCGATGATCGTGCCGGGCTACTGGAACAAGCCGGAAGAGACGGCAAAGGCCATGGCGGGCGGCTATTTCCACACGGGCGATGTTGGTTTCATGGACGCGCAAGGCTGGTTCTACCTCGTCGACCGCAAGAAGGACATGATCGTCGCCGCCGGCTACAAGGTCTGGCCGCGCGAGGTGGAAGACGTCTTGTATACGCACCCCGCGGTGCGCGAGGCGGCCGTGGTGGGCATACCCGACGCCTATCGCGGCGAGACGGTGAAGGCCGTGGTCAGCCTGAAACCGCAGGCCAGCGTCACGCCGCAAGCGCTGCTGGCCTGGTGCAAGGAGCGCATGGCAGCCTATAAATACCCGCGCGTGGTGGAGATCATCGACGAGCTGCCGAAGACGGTGACGGGCAAGATCCTGCGGCGCGAGCTGCGCGGCTGAGGGGGCCGTGCGCGCAAGAAGGCGGCTGAAATCGTCGGCGCGCGCGCGGCATCCGGCGTGGCAAAAAAGACGAAATCACGCGTTTACCCCTTGTATATAGAGTCCGCGGACGCATCCACTGCTGCGTCCGCGCGACACAACGGCAGGTCGCGCGAGACAAAACCTCAAAAAACCCCGGGGAAAACCCCGGTTTTTACACTCGCACACACGAAAACCCCTTGACGTTGCGTTGTTTCCGCTATGATTCAGTCGTTGCCGCACGCCGATAGTCGATCGACGAAGCGTCGAGCGACATCGGATGCCACATCCCGTGCGACATCATTCTGTTCAACTCATATTTATCGATATGGCGACCAAAGCGAATCCGACCGCGAAGACTGCAACCAAGACCGCTGCCAAGAAGGCACCGGCAACCAAAGCCGCTCCTGTAAAGGCTGCTGCCAAGAAGGCCGCGCCGGCCAAGAAGGCTGCTCCGGCTGCCGCGGTGACCCCGCGCCCGCTGAAGGACACCTTCAACAAGTCGAGCCTGGTCGCTCACCTGGTAGCACAGACCCAGCTGGAAGCCAAGGCCGTGAAGACGGTGCTGGCCCATCTGGAAAACACCATCGTCAGCGCGCTGCACAAGAAGGGCGCCGGCGAATTCACGCTGCCCGGCCTGATGAAGGTCACGGCTCAGCAAGTACCGGCCAAGAAGAAGCGCTTCGGCAAGGACCCGTTCTCCGGTGAAGAGCGTTGGTTCCCGGCCAAGCCGGCCAGCGTCAAGGTCAAGGTACGCCCGCTGAAGAAGCTGAAGGACGCAGCTGCCGCCTGACAGGGGCCCTGTTTCCAGCTTGAAAAGGAGCCGCTAGCCGGCTCCTTTTTTGTATCCGGCGAATGGGCAGCCGTGCCTGTCGCGCCAGCTTTTCCTGCTTCCCCCGCTGTTTTGGTAGTTTCCGTCGTTCTTCAGCCGGCCGCCAATGAAGCCGGCGCACCATTCCGGGAGATCGTCATGCCTAGCATCCAGTGCCGCCTGTGGCGGCTTGCCTTGCGCCTGGTCCGGCGCAAACAGCGTTTTTCCAGCGCGCAGGCGCTGCACGAGGAAATTCGCCGCCGCCGCAAGATTGGCCGCGCGAATCCCACGGCGCGCTTGCTGGCGCGTCACGCGGTGAGCATGGAACCTGTGGCTGGCGTCGAGGTCTACACCGTGCGCCCGCGGGGCAACGACAGCGGCAGGCAAATCCTCTATCTCCATGGCGGCGGCTACGTCTTCGATATCGTCAGCCAGCACTGGGATTTCATCGGCAAGCTGGTGGACGCGCTCGGCGCCACCGTGACCGTGCCGATCTATCCGCTGGCGCCCGAGCATACCCATCGTGAAGTCTTTGCCGGCCTGCTGCCGCTCTACGACCAGTTGGTCCGCGGCAATCCTCCCGCCAGCCTGACCGTCATGGGCGACTCCGCCGGCGGCGGCATGGCGCTCGCGCTGGCGCAAGTGGCACGGGATACCGGACGCGCGCTGCCAGGCCGCCTGGTCTTGCTGTCGCCGTTCCTGGATGCCACTGGCAGCAACCCGGCCATCGATGTGCTCGAACCGCTCGATCCGATGCTGTCGAAGCTCGGCGGCATCGAGTGCGGGCGCGTCTATGCCGGCGGCGATCCTGTCACGCTTGCACAGGTCAGCCCCATCTACGGCAGCCTGCGCGGCTTGCCTCCGGTCACGCTGTTCATCGGCACCCACGACGTCCTGCTGCCGGACTGCCGCGCTTATCGCGCGCTTGCGCAGGAACAGGGCTTGCCGCTGCGCTATTACGAATACGAGGGCATGTTCCACGTGTGGATGCTGTTGCCAATGCCGGAATCCAATGCCGCCTTTGCGCAGATCGTCGCCGCGGTACAGGCTGACGAAGCCCCGCAGCGGCCGGCGGAGGCGCGCGCCGGGCAGGGCGCAACAGCCGGGTATCAGCCGATGTAACGAGGAACGGCGATAATCGCGGGGTCGCCGGCCAAGTGCCGGCCTAAAGTAGTTAGAGGCCGTTTCAAAATGAAGCGAAGCGGTTCTGGCTAGGCGCGCGGCCGCAGACAGTACAAGTGGTACGGCCAAGGCCGCGCAACGACGCCAGAATCTTTTTGAAATGGCCTCTTAGGAGTCCCCATGCTTTCTCGTCGTTACGGCGCGGTCTGGCTGACCGCGCTTGCTTTGCTGGTCCTTGCGGCGTTTGCCGCTGGTCACAGGCTTTCCCCGGCATGGCTGGCCGTGCCCGTTGTGCTGCTGCTGGTTGGCTTGCATGACATCGGCCAGTCGCGCCACTCCATCCTGCGCAACTATCCGATTTGGGGCCACCTGCGCTTCTTCTTCGAGTTCATCCGCCCGGAGATCCGCCAGTATTTCATCGAGGACGACACCAACGAGATGCCGTTCTCGCGCCAGCAGCGCAGCCTGGTCTACCAGCGTGCCAAGAACGAGGTCGATAGCCGGCCCTTCGGCACCGAGATCGATGTGCGCCTGGCGGGCCACGAGTGGATCAGCCACTCGCTTGCGCCCACCCGCATCCCCAGCGCTGACTTTCGCATAACCGTTGGCGAGGGCCGTGCGCAGCCTTACTCGCTGTCGATCTTCAACGTCTCGGCCATGAGCTTTGGCGCGTTGTCCGGCAATGCGATCCGCTCGCTCAACCGTGGCGCCAAGCTCGGCGGTTTTATCCACGATACCGGCGAAGGCTCCATCTCGCCGTATCACCGTGCCGAAGGCGGCGACCTGATCTGGGAGGTGGCGTCCGGCTACTTCGGCTGCCGCCGCCCGGACGGTGGCTTCGATCCCGACAAGTTCGCCGAGCAGGCGCGCTCGCCGCAGGTCAAGATGATCGAGGTCAAGCTCTCGCAAGGCGCCAAGCCGGGCCACGGCGGCGTGCTGCCGGCGGCCAAGGTGACGCCGGAGATTGCCGCCACGCGCGGTATCGGCATGGGCGAGGACTGCATCTCGCCGGCCACGCACAGCGAATTCTCCACGCCGCTGGGCCTGCTGCAGTTCGTCGACCGGCTGCGCACGCTGTCCGGCGGCAAGCCGACCGGGTTCAAGCTTTGCATCGGGCACCCGTGGGAATTCTTCGGCATCGTCAAAGCCATGCTGGAATCCGGCATCCTGCCGGACTTCATCGTGGTGGATGGCGCCGAAGGCGGCACCGGCGCGGCGCCGCTGGAGTTCGTCGACCATATCGGCGTGCCGCTGCAGGAAGGGCTGCTGCTGGTGCACAACACGCTGGTGGGCGTGAACCTGCGCGACAAGATCCGCGTCGGCGCGAGTGGCAAGATCATCACTGCCTTTGACGTGGCGCGCACGCTGGCCACCGGCGCCGACTGGTGCAACTCGGCGCGCGGCTTCATGTTCGCGCTCGGGTGCGTGCAGGCGCAGAAGTGCCATACCGACCGCTGCCCCGTGGGCGTGGCCACGCAGGATCCGGTGCGCCAGCGCGCCATCGTGGTGCCTGACAAAGCCGATCGCGTAGCCAGCTTCCACCGCCAGACGCTGCATGCGCTGCTGGAAATCCTGCAGGCAGCGGGCCTGCGTCATCCGGGCGAGCTCAAGCCGCACCATATCGTGCGGCGCATCTCGCCCAACGAAGTGCGGCTGATGTCCGAGCTGCTCAAGTTCCTCTCGCCGGGGGACCTGATCAACGGGAATTTCCGCTACCAGTTGTACGAGAAGTACTGGCCGCTGGCGCGTTCCGACAGTTTCTCATTGTAAAGCACTGCGCTAGCGCGCGGCTTGCGGCGCCGGCAGGCGCGCCCGCCCATGCTGCCGAAAGGCACTGGGCGTCTGCCCGACATGCTTGGCAAAGAAGCGCGCGAAATACGCGGCGTCCGCAAAGCCCAGCGTCGAGGCGATCTGCTTGATGTCGAGATCGCTATAGAGCAGGTCGCGCTGCGCCTCCACGATCAGGCGCGAATGGATCAGCTGCAGCGCGCTCCTGCCGGCAAGCTGCTGGCAGATCCGGTTGAGCTGGGTGGGCGAGATGCCGAGCGTGCCGGCATAGCCCGCCAGATCCTGGTGGTTCCGGAAACGCGCCTCTACCAGTTGCTGGAACTGCTGAAAATGGCGTGCGGTCCTGCCCGCCGGCTGCGCCCCGGTTGCACCCGCGCCGCAAGCGCGCCGGGCAATGCCAACCAGCAACAAGGACAGCAGAGCCGACAAGGCAGCACCGCGCCACAGCGATACCGCGTTCATCTCCGCACGGAACAGTTCCAGCGCCCCGGCAAGCACGGTGGCGTCATCGCGCTCGCTGCCGGCCGGGTCACCGAACGGGTCATGGTAGGGCCGCTCGAACAGCGGTAGCGCATCCGGCACGCCAGCCAGCAGCGTGTGCAGGTAGTGGTCGGTCATGGTAATGACGATGCCATCCACGTCCGGCGTAAACCGAAAACCATGCACGCAACGCGGCGGCACCGTTACCACGGTACGCGCGCCCAAGGGGTACTCGCGGTCGTCAAGCAGCGCGCGGCCGCCGCCCTGGTGCACGTAGAGCACCTGGAAGAATCGTTCGTGGCGGTGGGGCTTGATTTCCCAGTCGTTGACGCCGCTGCGCTCCGGGATCGACTCGAAATGCAGCTGTTCCAGCAGGGGCTCGTTGGAGTTGACCCCATAGAGGGAGTACGTCGGGACGGTTTTCATGGGG
>NZ_JBXASU010000025.1:0-90300 GCF_058809705.1 Cupriavidus sp. MPR-AND1C
GGTTTGGCGGGCTTGGCGGGCTTTCTGGCGCCGTGCGTCATGGCGAGTCTCCGGGGTGCTCGGCGTGATTATAGGGTGGCAGGGCGGGGCGCGGCTGGTGCGTGCGGCGGCATCACCGGCTCGAAAAAGACAAAGGCCGGGCAAGCCCGGCCTGAGCCTTCAGTCTTTGTCCTTTACTGCAGGGCTTCCACGTAGCGCTGCGCATCCAGGGCTGCCATGCAGCCCGTGCCGGCGCTGGTGATCGCCTGGCGATAGATGTGGTCCTGCACGTCGCCGGCTGCGAACACGCCCGGGATGCTGGTGGCCGTGGCATCGCCGGCCAGGCCGCTCTTGGTGACGATATAGCCGTTGTGCATCTCGAGCTGGCCTTCGAACAGTTCGGTGTTCGGCTTGTGCCCGATGGCCACGAACACGCCCGCCAGCTTGAGGTCTTCGACCGTGCCGGTGTTCACGTTGCGCACCTTCAGGCCCGTCACGCCGGAGTCGTCGCCGGTCACTTCTTCCAGCACGGAGTTCCAGCGGATTTCCACGCGGCCTTCCTTCTCGCGCTGCAGCAGGCGGTCGACCAGGATCGGCTCGGCGCGGAACTTGTCGCGGCGATGCAGCACGGTCACCTTGCTGGCGATCTGGGACAGGTAGAGGGCTTCTTCCACGGCGGTGTTGCCGCCGCCGACCACGGCCACTTCCTGGTTCTTGTAGAAGAAACCATCGCAGGTGGCGCAGGCCGACACGCCGCGGCCCATGAACAGCTCTTCCGACGGCAGGCCGAGATACTGGGCCGAGGCGCCGGTGGCGATGATCAGCGAATCGCAGGTGTATTCACCGGCGTCGCCCACCAGGCGGATCGGGCGTTCGGTCAGCTTGGCGGTATGGATGTGATCGAAGATGATTTCGGTGTTGAAGCGTTCGGCATGCTCCAGGAAGCGCTGCATCAGTTCCGGGCCTTGCACGCCGTTGGCGTCGGCGGGCCAGTTTTCCACGTCGGTGGTGGTCATCAGCTGGCCACCCTGGGCCAGCCCGGTGATCAGCACCGGCTGCAGGTTGGCGCGGGCCGCATAGACGGCGGCGGTATAGCCGGCGGGGCCGGAACCGAGAATCAGCACTTTTGCGTGTTTGGCCATGATGCTTTCCTATGGCTGGTGCGCCTTGATGCGCACTAGCGTGAATCGAAACCAGCATTATAAGTGGACCGGCGTTTGCTCACTGTTGCAAATTCCAATGGGAGCGATAGCCCTGGCCAAGGTTAAAATGGCCGGCACCACCCTCTTCCGTTGGCAACCCAGATCCAGGCATGGCCCGAGCTACTACCACAACACGTACCGATCCTTCCGCGCTGCCCTCGCGCATCGGCAAGCTGCTGGGCGAAGTGCGCTGGTTCCTGTTGCTGGCGGTCACACTGGCCTTCGTCTGCATCCTGGCCAGCTACAGCAAGGCTGACCCTGGCTGGTCGCACGCCAACCATGTGGCCGACATCCACAACCTCGGCGGCCGCGTGGGCGCCTGGATGGCCGATGTGCTGTTCTTTATCTTCGGCTTCTCCGCCTACTGGTGGGCGGTGTTGCTGGTGCGCCGCTGCTGGCGCGGCTGGCGCGCGCTGACCGCCGAGTTGCCCGAGCGCAACGGCGAGGCCCGGCAGGGCCTGGTGGTGAGCTGGATCGGCTTTGGCCTGTCGCTGACCGCCAGCATGGGCCTGGAGGCCATCCGCATGTATCCGCTGCGCGCCGCGCTGCCACGCGCCCCGGGTGGCGTGCTGGGCGACCTGCTCGGTGGCTGGATGCAGATGGCGCTGGGCTTCACCGGCGCCACGCTGCTGCTCTTGCTGACGCTGGCCATCGGCCTGTCGCTGTTCTTCCATTTCTCGTGGCTGTCGGTGGCCGAGCATGTGGGCGGCTTCGTCGAGACGCTCTTCCTCGGCTTCAAGGCGCGGCGCGAAAGCAAGCAGGATCGCATCATCGGCGAGGCGGCCAAGGTCGTGCGCACCGAAACCGTGGAAGTGCAGCGGGTCAAGATCGAGGAGGCCACGCCGGTGCAGATCGTGCGGCCCCAGGCGGTGCCCAAGCACGAACGCGTGGAGCGCGAGAAGCAGCAGCCGCTGTTCGCCGATATCCAGGACTCCGACCTGCCGCCGCTGGCGCTGCTGGACCCGATCCCCACGCACCAGGAAACCGTCAGCGCCGAAACGCTGGAATTCACCTCGCGCCTGATCGAGAAGAAGCTCAAGGATTTCGGTGTCGAGGTCAAGGTGGTGGCGGCCTACCCGGGCCCGGTCATCACCCGCTACGAAATCGAGCCGGCCACCGGCGTCAAGGGCAGCCAGGTGGTCAACCTGGCGCGGGACCTGGCCCGTTCGCTGTCGCTGGTTTCCATCCGGGTGGTGGAAACCATTCCCGGCAAGGTCTACATGGGGCTGGAACTGCCCAACCCCAAGCGCCAGACGGTGCGGCTGTCCGAGATCCTTGGCTCGCAGGTCTACAACGAGAGCGCGTCCAACCTCACGATGGCGCTGGGCAAGGACATCGCCGGCAAGCCCATGGTGGCCGATCTGGCCAAGATGCCGCACTGCATGGTGGCGGGCACCACCGGCTCCGGCAAGTCGGTGGGCATCAACGCCATGATCCTGTCGCTGCTCTACAAGGCCAAGGCCGAGCAGGTCAGGCTGATCCTGATCGACCCGAAGATGCTGGAGATGAGCGTCTACGAAGGCATCCCGCATCTGCTGTGCCCGGTGGTGACCGATATGCGCCAGGCCGGCAACGCCCTGAACTGGGCGGTTGGCGAGATGGAGCGGCGCTACAAGCTGATGAGCAAGCTGGGCGTGCGCAACCTGGCCGGCTACAACAAAAAGATCGACGAAGCCGCCTCGCGCGAGGAGAAGCTTCCCAACCCGTTCAGCCTGACCCCGGACGCGCCCGAGCCGCTCGAGAAGCTGCCGATGATCGTGATCGTGATCGACGAGCTGGCCGACCTGATGATGGTGGTGGGCAAGAAGGTGGAAGAGCTTATCGCGCGCATCGCGCAGAAGGCTCGCGCCGCCGGCATCCACCTGGTGCTGGCTACGCAGCGTCCGTCGGTCGACGTGATCACCGGCCTGATCAAGGCCAACGTGCCGACGCGCATCGCCTTCCAGGTCAGCAGCAAGATTGATTCGCGCACCATCCTCGACCAGCAGGGCGCGGAAGCGTTGCTCGGCATGGGCGACATGCTCTACCTGGCACCTGGCACCGGCGTGCCGATCCGCGTCCACGGCGCCTTTGTCTCCGACGATGAAGTGCACCGCGTGGTCGAAAAGCTCAAGGAAGGCGGCGAGACCAACTACATCGAGGGCATCCTTGAAGGCGGTGTGGCCGAGGGCGACCTGGGCGGCGATGGCATGGGCGGTGGCGCGGGCATTGGCGGCGGCGGCGAAGCCGATCCGCTCTACGACCAGGCTGTCGACGTGGTGCTGAAGAACCGCCGCGCCTCGATTTCCCTGGTGCAGCGCCACCTGCGCATCGGCTACAACCGTGCCGCGCGGCTGCTGGAGGACATGGAAAAGGCCGGCCTGGTCTCCGCCATGTCGGGCAACGGCAATCGCGACATCCTGGCCCCGGCGGGCACCGCCCGCGAGGAAGAATAAGCGGCCGCACGTAACATGTTGTTACGTGCGAAGCACATCGTTGCGGAATCCGGCGCGTGCGCGCCGCTCTAACCGGACAGGCAGTGCAGCCGCCCCGGCGGTGCGCACCCTCCAACCCAGCAAGGACAACATCATGCGAATCCGCATTCTCGCGTCGGCATGCGCCGCGGCGGCCATGCTGTCGCTGACAGCGACGGCGGCCATGGCGGCCGGCACCGACCAGCTCCAGGCCTTCGTGGCGGGCGTGAAGAGCGCCAAGGGCGAATTTACCCAGCGCCAGGTAAAGGGGCAGGGTGACAGCCTCAAGGTGGCCGGCACCTCCAGCGGCACCTTCGCTTTTTCGCGCCCTGGCAAGTTCACCTGGCGCTACGTCAAGCCGTACGACCAGTTGCTGCAGGCTGACGGCCAGACGCTCTACATCTACGACAAGGACCTCAACCAGGTCACAGAGCGCAAGCTCGATGGCGCCCTCGGGTCCAGCCCCGCCGCGATCCTGTTCGGCAGCAACGACCTGGAAAAGAACTTTGTCGTGAAGAACGGCCCGACGCGCGACGGCGTGGAGTGGCTTGAGCTCACGCCGAGAGCCAAGGACACGCAGTTCGAGCGCATCGGCATCGGCTTCAAGAGCGGCAACCTGGAAGCGATGGAGTTGCGCGATGCCTTTGGCAACACGACGCTCCTGACCTTCAGCGCGATGCAGAAGAACCCCGTGCTGCCGGCAGACACCTTCCGCTTTGCGGTGCCCAAGGGCGCCGATGTGCTCAAGCAATGAGGCGCGCCATGATCCCCGCATTCCTGACCCGGCCGGCCTGGCACCGTTGCGGTGCCGTTGCCGGCATTGCCGCCGCAGCGTTGCTGGCCGCCTGCGCCAGCCCCGGTGCCAGCAAGCAGTTCGACGTGGATGCCTTCCTGCGTGCCTCCGATACGGCGCTGCCGGAAGTGCTTGCCAATCCGGATTTTCTCTCCGCCACGCAGGCCAGCGCCAACGATTGCGCCGTGCTGCTGCAGTCGGTCGGCAGCGGCGTGCTGGAAGGGCTGCCGCCAACCGGCGGCGGAAATGGACCCGCCTGGCTGCTGCATCCGGCGGGCGCCCCGGCCAAGGTGTGGCTGGTGGTCAGCAAGACCGGCGGCGAGCGGACCTGCCATGGGCCGCTGCCTGCCGATGCCATGAAGGCATTGGTGGAACGCGCCAGTACCTGAGTGTGATGCACGGATAACGCCGGGCGCAATCGAAGACCCGGCGGTATCTGCCGTCCCGGTCCGCGTTTCAGCGTCCCGATCGGCACTTTTACCTCCCCAGGCTTACCGCGAGAAAAGTGACAACGTTGTAACTTGACTGCCAAAACGGGAATGATTATTGTTTCTAGGTTGTCTTGTCCAGGATGCATGGATGGCATCGTCAGGACGGCATACAACAATCATCGAAGAGGAGAGTCATGACCGTATTCCGCCGCTTGCTGCCACGGGCCACAGCGCTTGCCGCGCTCGCTGTTCTGACGCTGCCGCTCGCCGCGCACGCACAAGAAAAGGTGCTGAACCTTTACACCGCGCGCCACTACCAGACCGACGAAGCGCTCTACGCCAACTTCACCAAGCAGACAGGCATCAAGATCAATCGCATCGAAGGCCAGGAAGACCCGCTGCTGGAGCGCATCAAGAGCGAGGGCGCCAACAGCCCGGCCGATGTGTTCATCACCGTCGACATCGGCCGGCTATGGCGGGCCCAGCAGGCGGGCGTGTTCGCGCCGCTCAAATCGAGCGTGCTGGAGTCGCGCATCCCCGCCAACTACCGCGACCCGAACGGCGACTGGTTCGGTTTCTCGGCTCGGGCCCGCGTAATCGCCTATAACAAGGCCGCGGTCAAGCCCGGCGACATCAAGACCTACGAAGATCTCGCCGATCCCAGGTGGAAGGGCAAGCTGTGCATCCGCTCCAGCGGCCACGTCTACAACCTGTCGCTGATGTCCAGCCTGATCGCCCATGACGGCGAGGCCAAGACCGAGCAATGGACGCGCGGCGTGGTGGCCAACCTGGCGCGCGCGCCCAAGGGCGGCGACACCGACCAGCTCAAGGCCGTGGCGGCGGGAGAGTGCGATATCGCGGTGGCCAACACGTACTACATCGCCCGTATCCTCAAGTCGGCCAAGCCCGAGGACAAGGCCGTGGCGGAGAAGCTTGGCGTGCTGTGGCCCAACCAGGCCAGCCAGGGCGTGCACATGAACATCTCCGGCGGCGGCATGCTCAAGCATGCGCCCAACAAGGCGTCCGCGCGTGCGTTCCTGGAGTACCTGGCCAGCGATGACGCGCAGCGTTATTTTGCCGATGGCAACAATGAGTGGCCCGTGGTGGAAAGCGTGAAGATCAGCAATCCGGCGCTGGAAGCGCTGGGCAGCTTCAAGGCGGACAAGATCAACGTGGCCGAACTGGGCAAGCACCAGCCGCAAGCGCAGAAGCTGGCGGACAAGGCTGGCTACAAGTAAGAGGCTGTTTCAAAATGAAGCGAAGCGGTTCTGGCTAGGCGCGCGGCCGCAGACAGTACAAGTGGTACGGCAAGGCCGCGCAACGACGCCAGAATCTTTTTGAAATGGCCTCTAAGAAATCAAGAAGAGGCCAGCGCGGCCTGGCCGGCGGGACGGGGATGGCGGCGCGAGCCGCCATTTTCTATTTCCCATTCTCCATTTCTATGGCTTGGGCAGGGGCCTGGCTTTGGTCCCCGGCCCCTTGGCGGCGTTGCTCTCGCCGCCGTCGCCAGGTTCAAGGCGGCGGAAGTTCAGCTTCGCGCCGCGCTCCCTGTGCTTCTCGAAGGTCACCTTCAACTGCTCGCGCCGCTTCTTGTGCGAGTGGCCCAACGTGCCAGCCGCATATGGCAGCTTGGCCACCACCTTGCCCGCGGTCTGGCGCTCCAGGAGCACGTCCAGCGCTTGCCGCGCGCGTACCTGTGCTTGCAGCAGCGCGTCCGAGGGATTGGCCTTGGCGCGGATCATGTCGTAAGGCAACATGACCGGCCCGGCAAGCTGGCGCAGTGCTGCGCGGATGTGCGGGCTGTCCAGCCCGGCCTCCTGGAGCACCCAGGCCGCGTCATGGCGCAGCCAAGGCTCCGGGTCGCCGAGCTTGCGCAGCAGGGCAAGTGAGATATCTGCCTGAAGGTAACCATGCGCGCGCCGCACCGCATTGAGTGCGATGCGCCTGACATGGAAGTTCTCGTGATCGAACAGGTCCGCCACAAGGCGCTCGACCATGCCCGGTTTTTCCAGTTGCTCAGCCAGTTGGCCCGCCAGGGCGATTTCCTCGACGGCGCTGATCCGGTCTTGCTGGGTCATCCGGTTCAGCTTGAACACGAGCATGCGGTAACGAAGCTGCATAACACTCCCTGAAAACGCTGCGAACAAATGCCGGGCAAGGATTGCGGCCGGCACAGTCAGGTTGCGGCGCGAAGCACGTCAGCGGTGGGGGCAGACCGCCTGGCTCGCACGAAAAGGGGTGCGGCGGGCCGGGGCGCAGCTTCGGACTAGGGGGATATCGGCAAGACGTTGGAGAACTTTAGGAAAATCCGTGGGCGGCTTGGCCGGCCTATTCCCTAGCATCCCGCGCATCCCGCCGTATCGAGCGCGACAGCAGGATCACCGGCAGCAGGCCCACTGCCACGATGACCAGCGAGGCGGTGGCGGCCTCGGCCAGTCGCTCGTCGGAGGCCAGGTTGTATGCCTGCACGGCCAGCGTGTCGAAATTGAACGGCCGCATCACGAAGGTGGCGGGCAGCTCTTTCATGACGTCGACGAAGACGATCAACGCCGCGGTCAGCAGGCTGCCGCGCAGCATTGGCAGGTGCACGCGCCGCAGCGTGGCGCCGGGGCCGTGGCCCAGGCTGCGCGCCGCCGCGTCCATGCCCGGCGTGATCTTGACCAGGCCCGCGTTGACGGTTTGCAGGGCCACGCCCAGAAAGCGCACCAGGTAGGCATAGACCAGAGCGGCAATGCCGCCGGTCAGCAGGAGCCCGGCCGACCATCCCAGATGCTGCTGCAGCCATGCCGACATGGCATTGTCCAGTCGCGCCACCGGCACCAGCACGCCGACCGCTACCACCGAGCCGGGCAGGGCATAGCCCATGCCGCACACCCGCGTCAGCCCGCGCAGCAGCCAGCCCCGGCCGGCGGCCATGCCGCGCCCGGCATAGCCGATCACCAGCGCGGCCAGCACCGCGATCAGCGCGGTCACGCTAGCCAGCAGGAAGCTATTGCGCACCAGGCCGATAAAGCGCTGGCCGAACTGCGCGTCGCCTTCGGCCAGCGCCATCTTGCACAGCATCAGCGCCGGAATGGCAAAGCCCAGCAGCACCGGCACCGCGCATACCAGCAGCGCCAGCGCGGCGCGCCAGCCATGCAGCCGGTAAGCCGGCGCGCGGCGCTGGCCACCGTGCACGCGGGCGCGGCCCCGGCTGGCACGCTCGACCAGCAGGATACCGATCACGAACAGCAACATGCAGGCCGACAACTGCGCTGCCGCGTTCTTGTCGCCCAACGAGAACCAGGCGCGGTAGATGCCCGTGGAGAAGGTCGGGATGCCGAAGTAGGCCACGGTGCCGAAATCGGCCAGCGTCTCCATCAGCGCCAGCGCTGTACCAGCCACGATGCCGGGGCGCGCCAGTGGCAGCATCACCCGCCAGACGCTGCCCCAGGTGCCATAGCCAAGCAGCCTGGCCGCTTCCAGCGTGTTCAGCGTTTGCTGCAGGAAGGCCGCGCGCGCGGTCAGGTAGACGTAGGGATAGAGCACCAGCGTGAACAACACGATGGCGCCGCCCAGCGAGCGGATATCCGGGAACCAGTACTCCCGGGCGCGCCAGCCGGTCAGCTCGCGCAGCCAGCTTTGCACCGGGCCAGCGAACTGCAGGGCATCGGTATAGGCGTAGGCGATGACATAGGCCGGCATCGCCAGCGGCAGCACCAGCGCCCATTCCAGCCAGGCCCGCCCGGCGAACCGGTAGGTGCTGACCAGCCACGCGGTGGGCACGCCCACCAGCAGCACGCCGGCGCAGACGCCGGCCAGCAGCCACAGCGTATTGCCAACGTACTCGGCCAGGACTGTGTCGGCCAGATGCCGCCAGGTGTCGCCGCTGGGCTCGAACAGGCTGCCAGCCACCTGCGCGATCGGCAGCGCGATCAGCAGCGCGGCCAGGGCGGCAACCAAGGCTAGCGGGTGCAGGCGGCGGGTACGGCTAGGGCGAAACAGGCTCATGCGGCAGCGGCGTAGGTGTCGGTATTGGCGAGGGACGGGGCGTGGCCCGGCGGCGGGGCGCGGCCGGCAGGCCTTCGGGCAGGCCATCGGGCAAGCCCCGCATTCTAGCAATGCGGATACGCCGGGCAACGCATCCGCATGTGACAGACATCCAGGGCCCGCGTCCATATAATGCTCGGCATGCCAGGCCACCCGCATTCCAATTCGTCCATGCCCGCACGATCCGATATCGTGATCGAGGTCGATCGCATTCACCATGGCTTCGGCAGCCAGCGCGTTGTCGACGACCTGTCCTTCACCCTCGCGCGCGGCAGCATCGCCTGCCTGCTCGGCCCCAGCGGCTGCGGCAAGACCACCGTGCTGCGCGCCATCGCCGGATTCGAGCCGCTACGCGAAGGCCGCATCCTGCTGCAAGGGCAGGTGATGTCGTCGCCGGGGTTTGCCGTGGCGCCCGAGCACCGGCGCATCGGCATGGTGTTCCAGGATTACGCCTTGTTCCCGCACCTGAACGTGGCCGACAACGTCGCCTTCGGGCTGCATGCCGTGGGGCGCGGCGAACGCGCGGCGCGGGTCGAGGAAATGCTCACGCTGGTGGGCCTGGCCGGTTCCGGCGGCAAGTTTGCGCACGAGCTCTCGGGCGGCCAGCAGCAGCGCGTGGCGCTGGCGCGCGCACTGGCGCCGAAGCCGGAGCTGCTGCTGCTCGACGAGCCGTTCTCCAATCTCGACGTCGACCTGCGCGAGCGCTTGAGCCTGGAGGTGCGCGACATCCTCAAGGCCCAGGGCACCACCGCCATTCTGGTCACCCACGACCAATATGAAGCCTTTGCCATGGCCGATGAGATCGGCGTGATGCACGCCGGCGCCATCGAGCAGTGGGACAGCGCGCATAACCTCTATCACCGGCCGGCCACGCGCGTGGTCGCTGACTTCATCGGGCAGGGCGTGCTGATGCCGGGCCTGCTTGCCAGCCCGCACTCGGTCACGCTGGAACTCGGCACGCTGCATAGCAGCGAGCCGTTGGGCGTACCGCCCGCAACGGCAGAGGTCGATGTGCTGATCCGCCCCGACGATATCGTGCACGACGATGACAGCCCGCTGCGCGCGAAGATCCTGCACAAGGCCTTTCGCGGTGCCGAGATCCTGTACACGCTACGCCTGGCCGGCGGCGGCCAGGTGTTGTCGCTGGTGCCTTCGCATCATGACCATGCGCTCGGCGATCACATCGGCATTCGCGTGGAGGTGGACGACGTGGTGGCGTTCCGGCGCGGCTGAGCGGGCCGCGCGGCCGGCCGCGCGCGATGGTCTACACTGTCAGGTTCCTGGGCGCAGCCGGCACGCACCGTGCGCGCCTGACCTGACTTAAAGGCCTGAATACCGTGGCGGACACGCTGTTTTCCGAAGCTCCCGATCGTTCCCAACAACCCCTGGCCGAGCGTCTGCGCCCGCGCAATATCGATGAGGTGATCGGCCAGCAACACCTGCTTGGCGCTGGCAAGCCGCTGCGGGTGGCGTTCGCGTCCGGCGAGCCGCACTCCATGATCCTGTGGGGCCCGCCCGGCGTGGGCAAGACCACGCTGGCGCGGCTGATGGCCACAGCCTTCGACGCCGAGTTCATCGCGCTGTCGGCGGTGCTGTCCGGCGTCAAGGACATCCGCGAGGCAGTCGAGCGTGCTGAGCAATACCGTGCCCACGGACGGCGCACGCTGGTGTTCGTGGACGAGGTGCACCGCTTCAACAAGAGCCAGCAGGATGCCTTCCTGCCGCACGTGGAAAGCGGGCTGTTCACCTTTATCGGTGCCACCACCGAGAACCCGTCCTTCGAGGTCAACGGCGCCTTGCTGTCGCGCGCCGCGGTCTACGTTCTCAAGAGCCTGGACGACGCCGAGCTGACGCAGCTGGCGCGGCGCGCCAGTGAAGAGCTGGGCGGCCTGCAGTGGGAGGACGAGGCGCTGCAGCTGATCGTGGCCTCGGCTGATGGCGATGGCCGCAAGCTGCTCAACAATATCGAGATCGTGGCGCGCGCCGCGCGCAGCGCCGGCGCGCCGGTCATCGACAACGCGCTGCTCGGCAGCGCGCTGTCGGAGAACCTGCGCCGCTTCGACAAGGGCGGCGACGCGTTCTACGATCAGATCAGCGCGCTGCACAAATCCGTGCGCGGCTCCGATCCCGATGCCACGTTGTACTGGTTCTGCCGCATGATCGACGGCGGCGCCGATCCGCGCTACCTGGCGCGCCGCATCGTGCGCATGGCGTGGGAGGACATCGGCCTGGCCGATCCGCGTGCCGCCCGCATCACGCTGGATGCCGCCGAGACCTACGAGCGCCTGGGCTCGCCGGAAGGCGAGCTCGCGCTGGCGCAAGCCCTGATCTACCTGGCCGTGGCGCCCAAGTCCAATGCCGGCTACAACGCCTACAACACCGCGCGCGCCTTCGTGGCCAAGGACAAGTCGCGCGGCGTGCCGGTGCACCTGCGCAACGCGCCGACCAAGCTGATGAAAGAGCTGGGCTACGGCCACGCTTACCGCTACGCGCACGACGAGCCCGAAGCCTATGCCGCAGGCGAGCATTATTTCCCCGATGACCTCAAGCGGCCGGGCTGGTACAAGCCCACGCCGCGCGGGCTGGAAGGCAAGATTAGCGACAAGCTGCGCCACCTGCGCGATCTTGACGCGCAGTGGCTCCGGCAGCAGGGCAAAGGCAAGGGCCGGGGCGAGGGCGGTGGCGAAGGCGGCGGCGAGGGCGGCGCAGCGCAATAGCACGCATCACCCCTGGCCGGCGGCATGTCCCCGCGAACAGCGGGCGCTCCGCCGGCTTGTTCTCCAGCCAGCGGTTCGGCGTGGGCCCGGGCCAGTACAGTAAAATGCCAGATCCGCCAGCATGTCGCTGGCCAATGCACCTGCCCTCACACGCAACATGCTAGACATCCAGCTGTTCCGCAAAGACATCGACGCCGTGGCGCAACGCCTTGCCACGCGCGGATTCCAACTCGACGTAGCGGCCTTCCAGGCACTCGAAGCCGAGCGCAAGCAACTGCAGACCCGGACCGAGGAGTTGCAGGCGCGCCGCAACAGCCTCTCCAAGCAGATCGGCATGCTCAAGGGCAAGGGCGAAGACGCCTCGGCGGTGATGGCCGAAGTCGGCGGCATCGGCGACGCCCTCAAGGCCTCGGCCGCGCGCCTGGAAGAAATCCAGGCCCAGCTCGCCGAGATCATGGAAGCCATCCCCAACCTGCCGCACGAAAGCGTGCCGGTGGGCCGGGACGAGACCGGCAACGTGGAGGTGCGCCGCGTCGGCACGCCGCGCAGCTTCGACTTCGAGGTCAAGGACCACGTCGACGTGGGCGAGCGCCTCGGACTGGATTTCGATACCGCGAGCAAGGTCACGGGCTCGCGCTTTGCCATGCTGCGCGGTGGCATCGCACGCATGCACCGCGCGCTGGTGCAACTGATGCTGGACACCCACACGATCGAGCACGGCTACACCGAGATGTACGTGCCTTACATCGTCAATGCCGCCTCGATGCGCGGTACCGGCCAGTTGCCCAAGTTCGAGGAAGACCTGTTCAAGGTGCCGCGCAAGGTCGGTGGCGAGAACAGCGAGGGTGGCGAGCGCACCGAGAACTTCTACCTGATCCCCACGGCCGAAGTGCCGCTGACCAACATCGTGCGCGACGCCATCGTGGCCGGCGACAAGCTGCCGCTGCGCTTCGTTGCCCACACGCCTTGCTTCCGCTCGGAAGCCGGCTCCTACGGCCGCGACACGCGCGGCATGATCCGCCAGCATCAGTTCGACAAGGTCGAGCTCGTCCAGGTGGTGCAGCCCGAGCATTCGTTCGACGCGCTCGAGCAGCTCACTGGCCACGCCGAAGCTATCCTGAAGAAGCTGGACCTGCCGTTCCGCACCATGGTGCTTTGCACTGGCGACATGGGCTTTGGCAGCACCAAGACCTATGACCTCGAAGTGTGGATCCCCGCGCAGGGCACCTACCGCGAGATCAGCTCCTGCTCGAACATGGGCGACTTCCAGGCCCGCCGCATGCAGGCCCGCTTCCGCGCAGGCCAGGGCAAGCCGGAACTGCTGCACACGCTCAACGGCTCCGGCCTGGCGGTTGGCCGCACGCTGGTGGCGATCCTGGAGAACTACCAGAACGCCGACGGCTCGCTGACAGTGCCGGCCGCATTGCAGCCGTATCTGGGCGGCTTGACGCGCCTGGAGCCCGAGGCGTAAATTTTCACGCGAGGGGCTTGCAGTGGAAACGAGATTTCCTCTATAATCTTGTTCTTCGCGACAAGCGACCCAGTTACCGGAGAGGTGGCAGAGTGGTCGAATGTACCTGACTCGAAATCAGGCGTAGGTGCGAGCCTACCGTGGGTTCGAATCCCACCCTCTCCGCCAGCAGTACGCAAAGCCCCACGATTCCTTGAGAGTCGTGGGGCTTTTGCTTTGGGGGTACGGTTCGCGCGCGTTGCCGGCTCACGCGATATCCTCTGCGCGCCTTCATTGGGCGGGCCTGGGCAGGGGAGCCTTCGGGCTCGCCGGATCCTTTTCGCCGGTGCGCCAACCTTGCCTTGCGCCCTCCCACCCTGATTGGCGCCGGGGTGCGGGATCGGGACAAGCGGCCCCGCGTGGTCAATGCACTATCATGACGCTGCTCCGATTTGAACAGCCGCTCATGACACAGTCTTCTTGCCAGCCTTCCCCGCACGCCTTGCCCGGCGCAGAGGGGTCCTCCGACTATCTCCACGGCATGCCCTACCGCCACTACAAGGGCGGCGCCTACGCCATCGTTGGCCTCGGCGTGATCGAGTCGGACCTGTCGCAGGTGGTGGTGTATGAGTCGATGCGGGACCGCTCCCGCTTGTGGGTGCGGCCGCTGGAGGTGTTCGGCGAAAGCGTGGACACGCCGCAGGGCATGCAAGCGCGTTTTGCGCCGGATTGGCCGGCCGCGCTGGCTTGCCTGGACTTCTTGCCGCGCGCGACGGTGTTGCAGGTGCTGGCCTGCTACGACGCGCCTTACCGGCATTACCACGATCGCCACCATGTGCTGGAGATGTTCGCGCTGGCGCAGGCGCGCGGCATTGCGCTCACGCCCGCGCAGGCGCTTGCCGTGCTGTTCCACGACGCGATCTACGTGCCGGGCTGCGAGCACAACGAAGCGGCGTCGGCCGTGTTGATCGAGACCATGGTGAGCGGGGTCGATGTGGCGGTGACAGCGCTGGCCGCGCGCATGGTGATGGATACCTGCGGGCATCGTGCATCGGTGCCTGAGTCCGAGGTGGTGCTGGATCTGGATCTGTCCCGGCTGGCTGCGCCGGACGCGGAATTCGACGCCTGGACTGTCGCTGTGTTCGAGGAAAACAAGGCGCTGCTGGCCAATCGCACCGGCCTGTCTGGCGATGCCCTGTACGCGGCATTCATGCAGCGGCGGATCGCGTTCCTGCAGGCGATGGCGCAACGGCCGCAGTTGTTCCTCACGCCAGCCTTTGCCGATTGCGAAGCGCCGGCACGCGCCAATATCGCGCGCATGGCGGCGGGGGGCTGAGCCGATGGTGGCCGCTCCCGTTCAAGCGCTCGCGGCCGTCCAGCCGGCTGGCGCGTCCTGGCTCACACCGGCAACGGCGCTGGGCGTGGTGGGCCTTCTCGCCTTGTTCGCGTTGTTGCTGCTCTGTGTGGTGCGCGGTTTGCTGCTGGTCATCCGCCCGCTGGTGCGCAGGCTCGATACCGCGCGCTTGCGTGGCCGCGAGGCGCTGCGCGCGCGCGACACGCAGCCCTGGCCGCGCGTGGCCGGCATGCTGGAGCGCGATATCGTCGAGCTGCTCCTGCTGGCCGCAGGCGGTGTGCTGTTGCTGGCTTGCGCGGCCGCGTTGCTGTGGCTGGGTGAATCCATCGCCGAAGGCGCGCCGCTGGTGCAGGTGGACCAGGCGGTGTTCGCGCAGCTTCGCGCGTGGCAGCAGGGCTGGCTGGATACGGTCATGGTGGCGCTGACCGAGCTGGGCGGCGCGCGGGTGTCCGTGGCCGTGGGCGTGGCGGTCTTTGGCTGGCTGGCGTGGCGCCGTGCCTGGGTGGCGGCAGCGTACTGGGTGGGGGCGCTGATTGGCGCACGCGCCTGCGTGATGGTGCTCAAGCTTGCCCTTGAGCGCAGCCGGCCGGCCAGCATCTACGGCGGCCTGGAGTCGTATTCGTTTCCCAGCGGCCACGCCACCAGCAGCATGGTGACCTATGGCTTCCTGGCCTTCCTGCTGTGCCTGCGCCAGCCGTGGCGCGTACGGATGCCGGTGGTGGCGCTGACGGCGGTGGTGGTCACGCTGATCTGCCTGTCGCGGCTCTACCTTGGCATGCACTGGCTGTCCGACGTGCTGGCGGGCTGCGCGCTCGGCTTTGCCTGGATCGTGCTGCTGGGCACCGCCTATGCCACCTTGCATGCACCGGAACGCCTGGCGCCGCTGCGCCTGGGCGCGGTTGCCGCCGCAGCGGTGGTGGTGGTCGGCACGTGGATCGTGGTGTTCCAGTTGACCGGCACGGTCGAGCGGTATCGCCGCGCGCTTACGGCTGGAACGGCTCCGCCTGCGGCAGCCGCGAAACCAGCAACTGATCGATCTTGTGATGGTCGATGTCCAGCACTTCAAAGCGGAATCCCGCGGCCTCGATCGCTTCCGACTTCTTCGGGATCCGCTTGAGCGTGTAGATGACGAGCCCGGCGGCGGTGTCGACGTAATCCTCGCCGGGCAGCTCGTCGAGCTCCAGCGCCTTCTTCAGGTCCACCAGCGGCGTGACGCCGTCGACCAGCCATGAGCTTTCGTCGCGCTGCACGATCTGTTCATCCTCGGTGGAGTAGATGATGTCGCCCATCAGCGCGCCTACGATATCGTCCAGCGTGACGATGCCCACCACCAGCCCGTACTCGTTCATGACCACCGCAAAGTTCTGGTGCATCTCGCGAAAGCGCGTGAGCGATTCGGTGAGCGTCAGCGTGTCCGGGAGCACCAGCACGTTCTTGTCGTGGTGCTTGCCGATATTGCCGATGTTGCCGATCACGCCGGTGGAGTCGTCGGCGAGGAACAGCTGGAGGATGTCTTTCGAATCGATGTAGCCCAGCACGTCGTCGAGGTTGTGCCCGCACACCGGATATTGCGCGTGCGGATAGTTGACCAGCTTGCGCCGCAGGCTGTCGGCCGATTCGTCCAGGCCGATGTAGACCACATCGTCGCGCGGGGTCATCACCGCGGTGACGTTCTTCGCGTCCAGCTCGAACACGTTCTCGATCAGGTGGATCTCGTGTTTGTGCAGCACGCCAGCCTCCGCCCCGGCATCGACCATGGCGGCGATGTCCTCCGAGGTGATCTGGTCGATGTGCTTGGTGGGCACGCCGAACAGATGCAGCGTGGCATTGGCGGCACCGTTGAACACGTAGACCAGCGGCTTGAAGATCTTGATGAGCGTTAGCATCGGCCCGATCACCGCCAGCGCGCAGGCCTCGGGAAACGTCATGGCGATGCGCTTGGGGATCAGGTCGGCGAACTGGATGAACAGCAGGGTGACGATCAGGAAGGAGCCGACATTGGCGATGCGCTGGGTGGTGACCACATCCAGGTAGGGCAGCAGCGCCGTCTGCAACAGGTCGGAGACATGCTTCTCGCCGACGATACCGGCCAGGATGGCCACGCTGTTGACGCCGATCTGCACGATGGTGAAGAAGTTGCCCGGCTCCTCCTTGAGCAGCATGATCTTGGTGGCGCGGCGGTCGCCACGCTCGGATAGCGTCTGCAGCTTGGTGCGGCGCGATGCGGTCAGCGCGATCTCGGAAATCGAGAAGAAGGCGCTGATCAGGATGAGGAGAAGCAGGGTTAGGGCGAACATAGGTTTGGGAAAGCACCGTTCAGGCACTTTGATGATGGTGCACGGCACACGGTACTGTCAAATTCCGCGAGGGCTGCGGGGCGTTTCACCTAGGCGCATGCTCAAAACTGACCGCCGGCGCTTCCAGCCGCCGCGGCAGCGCGGCAGCCAGCTCCCGTGCGGCGGCGGCAAACTGTTCGCGCATGGCGTCGGCCAGGCTGGAGCTGCCGCGGTGGCTGGCGCGCAGCAGCTGGATCTCGAAAGGCAACGCGGGCTTGACCTCGTGCAGCGAAACACGCTCCGGGTTTGCGCCCAGCGCGGTGTACTGGTCGAGCAAGGTGAGGCCCAGGCCGGCATCGACCAGGGCCAGCGCCAGCGAATAGGTCTGGACTTCCAGCGTGGAGCGCGGCTCAAGCGCATTGCGCGCCAGCGTCTGGCGCACCAGCAGCCCAAGCGAGCTGTTGTCGTCGTAGGCGATGAAGGGGCGCTCAACCAGCTTGTGCATCGGCACGTCGGCCCGCCGGCCGCGGGCCGCCAGCGGCTCGCCGCGCGGCGCCGCCAGCAGCATCTGGCCGCCCGCTACCGGTTCGCTGATGATGGCTTCGTGGCGCGGTGGCGAGAATGCGAACCCCAAGTCGATCTGGTTAGCCAGCAGCCCTTGCACGATCTCGTCGGTGTGGTGGGTGAGTACCTGGACCTGGGTGTCGGGATGGCGCGCGCAAAAGCGGCGTACGGCTGGCACCAGCAGCGGATTGGCCAGGCTGGGCGTGGCCGCCACGCGCAGGCGGCCGGCGCCTTTGTGGCGCAGGCTTTCGGAGACACGGCGCACCCGCTCGATCTCGCCGTATAGCCGCTCGACATCGCCGTACAGCGCGCCGGCTTCCGGCGTGGCCTGCAGCCTGCCTTTTACCCGGTCGAACAAGCGAAAGCCGAGCGTGGCCTCGGCATGCTGCAGCACGCGCGTGACCACCGGCTGGGAGACGTGCAGCAGGCGCGCGGCCTCGCTGACGGTGCCGGTCAGCATGACCGCGCGAAAGACTTCGATCTGACGCAATCGCATGTGCAAGGGGAGGGCGCTGCAGCAAAGCGGCACCCATAGCCTAAAGACATATTCTTGCACGTATTGGCATTGGGCAAGGCGGGCTGCGTGGTCTACCCTGTGTCGGGTCGAAAAGGACCGGATCAAAGAGGCGGGTGATGAAGGTTGTGATCGTAGGGGCGGGCGTGATCGGGATGAGCGCGGCGTGGCGGCTGGCGGGCGACGGGCACGAGGTGACCGTGCTGGAGCGGCGCGACGGCCCGGGCGAGGAAACCAGCTTCGCCAACGGCGGGCAGCTCAGCTATAGCTATGTGGCGCCGCTCGCCGGGCCGGGCGTGCTGGCCAAGGTACCCGGGTGGCTGCTGCGCGCCGATTCGCCGATGCGTTTCCGGCCATCGGCTGACCCGGCGCAGTGGCGCTGGCTGGCCGCGTTTGCACGGGCTTGCAATGCCTCGGCCAGCGAGGCCGCTACGCGCAAGCTGCTGCGGCTGGCCTTCTACTCCCGCGACCTGATGCAGGCCTTTGTCGACAGCCAGCCGGCGGACTTCGGCTTTGCCCGGCGCGGCAAGCTGATTGTGCACCGCGACGCGGCCAGCTTTGCTGCGGCGTGCCGCCTGCTCGATTACCAGGCCAGCCTGGGCTGCGAGCAGCAGGCGCTGGATGGCGACGCGTGCGTGGCGCTGGAACCGGCGTTGGCCGGCATCCGCGGCGCGATTGCCGGGGCGATTCACACGCCGAGCGAGGAGGTGGCCGATTGCCATCGTTTCTGCCTGGCGTTGGCACAGTTGCTGCATGACCGTCCTGGCGTGTCGCTGCGCTTTGGCACCAGCGTGCTGGGCATCGAGCGCGAAGGCGATCGCGTGAGCGGCGTGCGTACCGATGCCGGCATCGAGCGGGCGGATGCCGTGGTGGTGGCTGGCGGCATCGGCAGCGTGGCCTTGCTCAAGCCCCTGGGCGTGCAGGCACCGCTGTGGCCACTCAAGGGCTACAGCATCACGGTGCCGATCCGCGATGGCGAGCGCGCGCCGCACATCAGCATCACCGATGCTGCGCGCAAGATCGTCTATGCCCGCATCGGTAACACCTTGCGCGTGGCGGGCATGGCCGACCTGGTGCGCGCGGATACCAATATCGACCGTGCCCGCATCGCCACGCTGGCCTGTGAGACCCGCACGCTGTTTGGCGGCATGGCGCCGGGCATGGAGCCGGAGCAGCTGCAGCCCTGGGCGGGCCTGCGCCCGGCCACGCCGACCGGCCTGCCGATGGTGGGCCGCTCGGGCGTGCGCGGCCTGTGGCTCAACATCGGCCACGGCGCGCTTGGCTTCACGCTGGCCATGGGCAGCGCAGGTTTGCTGGCCGATGGCCTGGCCGGGCGCAAGCCGGCCATCGATGACACCGATTTCGCCGCGATGCTGGCTTGACGGGCAGCGTTGCGGGGCAGTTTTTTCGTTTGCATTACCACTGAGAAACACCGCTTCACGACCAGGCAGTACCTCGAGCCATTCCCACCCAAGGAGAAAACGATATGAAATCGCAGGTCCGCTCCAACCGATTCTCCCGCTGCCTGCTGGCGGTTGCCATGCTGGCCGGCACCGCAGGCGCTGTCAGCAATGCGCACGCCGCCGACGGCGATACGCTGCGCAAGATCAAGGAAACCGGCGTGATTTCGCTGGGCTATCGCGAGTCCTCCATCCCGTTCTCCTATACCAACGGACGCGATGTGATGGGCTACTCGCACGAGATCCTGCTGCAGATCGTCGACAAGGTGAAGGCGCAACTGCAAAACCCCAAGCTCGATATCAAGCTGGTGCCGATCACGTCGCAGAATCGCATTTCGCTGATGCAGAACGGCACCATCGACATCGAGTGCGGCACCACCACCAACAACCTGGAGCGGCAGAAGCAGGTAGCGTTTTCCAACAGCCTGTTTGTCTACGGGCTGCGCATGCTGACCAGGAAGGATTCGGGCGTGAAAGACTTCCCGGATCTCAAGGACCGCAACGTGGTGACCACCGCTGGCACCACGGACGAGCGCCTGCTGGTCAAGATGAACGGCGAGAAGACCATGAACATGAACCTGATCAGCGCCAAGGACCACGGCCAGTCCTTCCTGATCCTGGAGACGGGGCGCGCGGTGGCCTTCGTGATGGATGAGCCGCTGCTTTACGGTGAGCTGACAAAGGCCAAGAGCGCCAATGACTGGACCGTGGTGGGCACGCCGCTGCAGACCGAGAACTACGCCTGCATGTTCCGCAAGGACGATCCGTCCTTCAAGGCGCTGGCCGACGGCGTGATCGCCGACCTGATGACCAGCGGCCGCGCCGAGCAGTTGTACAAGAAGTGGTTCCAGTCGCCGATTCCGCCGCGCAACATCAACCTGAACTATCCGCTGTCGGCCGACATGAAGGATCTCTACGCCCATCCTAACGACAAGGCGTTCCAGTAATTGGACCACTTCAAGCGTGGCGGGGCAGGGCGAATCGTTATTGCTGTTCGACGCGAAATTGCGCTAGGCTAAAAGCCGGCTTGCGCGCTTGGCGGACCAACGCCGGGCCAACGCTTGCCGGACCGACGCGGACGCCGTCCGCGTCGGCTGTGCTGACTGGAGAACATATGCGATCGCTTCGTACTGGCTGTCTCAACGCCCTGTTCGCCGTTTCGCTGCTGGCGGCCGGCGCCGCCGCGCAGGCCGCCGACCTGCTCGATACCGTAAAGCAGGCCGGCGTGCTCAAGATCGGGCTGGAAGGCACCTATCCGCCATTCAACTACCGCGGCAGCAACAACCAGCTGGAAGGCTTCGACGTGGATGTGGCGAAGGGCGTGGCGGCCAAGCTGGGCGTCAAGCCGGAGTTTGTCACCACCGAGTGGAGCGGCATCATTGCCGGGCTGCAGGCCGGCAAGTTCGACGTGATCGTCAACCAGGTCGCGGTAACGCCGCAACGCAAGCAGGTGCTGGATTTCTCCACGCCTTACGTGTATTCGGCGGCGCAGCTGATCCAGCGCAAGGATGACAACCGGCAGTTCAAGTCCCTCGAGGACCTGAAAGGCAAGAAGCTCGGCGTGAGCCTGGGCAGCAACTACAACGAACTGGCCAAGTCGGTGGCCGGCATCGATGTCAAGACCTATCCGGGCGCACCCGAATACCTGCGCGACCTGGCCGCGCAGCGCGTGGATGCCGCGCTGAACGACCGCCTGATGATCGGTTACCTGATCAAGACGTCAAACCTGCCGCTGCGGCCCGGCGCGATTGTGGAAGGCGGCAATTCCGAGGTGGCGATCCCCTTTCGCAAGGACAATCCGAAGTTTGCGCAGGCCATCGACCGCGCGCTCGACGAGATGCGCAAGGACGGCAGCCTCGGCAAGCTTTCGGCCAGGTGGTTTGGCAGTGACGTGACCAAGCCGGCCAGATAAGCGCGGGCACGCCTCCCGCCAGGGCTTTCCATGTCCGCTCTCCAGCTCGTTGCCACATCGCTGCCCGTGCTGCTGCAGGGCATGCTGCTGACCATCAAGTTCGCGCTGCTGTCGATGATCTTCGGGCTGGTGCTCGGCACCGTGGTGGCGTTGATGGGCATCAGCCACCAGCCCGTGCCGAAGGCCGTCGCACGCGCCTACGTCAGCATCATGCGCGGCACGCCGCTGCTGGTGCAGATCTTCGTGGTGTATTACGGCTTGCCGGGCATCGGCATCGCGCTGGAACCCACCCCGGCGGGCGTGCTCACGCTGAGCCTGAACGTAGGGGCGTATCTCTCGGAGAGCATGCGCGGCGCTATCCTCGGCATCCCGCGCGGGCAGTGGCTGGCGGCTTACAGCCTGGGCCTGACGCAAGGCCAGGCCTTGCGCTACGTGATCGGCCCTCAGGCGCTGCGGCTGGCGGTGCCGAGCCTGTCGAACAGCCTGATCAGCCTGATCAAGGACACCTCGCTGGTGTCTGTGATCACGGTGACCGAGCTGCTGCGCACGGCCCAGGAGGTGATTGCCGCGACCTACCAGCCGTTGCCGCTTTATCTTGCCGTGGCTGCTATTTATTGGATGCTCAGTACGGCGCTGGCGCATATGCAGCGCTTGTTGGAGAGGCGGCTGTCGTTGCCGGGGAGGCATTAGGGGTGGGGGTATAGGTGGCTTTGTACCCAAGGGTCATACGGCAGTTGGGTACAAGACGCCAACGCCAACGCCAATCAAAATCCGAAAGCAAGAAAGCCAGCCGACGAGGCTGGCTTTCTGCTTGCTGCGTGGCGACTTCCCACTCACCCTTGAGCAATCCTCTGCTCAATATGCGCCAGCGCCTCCTCCACCTGATCCACCAGAATCAGGCAAAGATCCCCCGGCTGCAAATGCGACAACGCAGTATCGATAGCAAGGAACTCCCCACGGATCTCCTCGACTGCGCTGGCGCGCTTCGCGCCCTCCAGGCCTTCGCGCAGCAGGGCCAGCACTTCGCCGTCCTCGCGTCCGCGCTGGCACTGGTCCTGGTACAGGATCACTTCGTCGAACACATCGCCAAGGATCTCCGTCTGGCGGCGGATATCGACGTCGCGGCGGTCGCCGGCACCGCTGATCACCACCGAGCGGCGCTCGGCCGGCATGCCTTCGATGGCGTTGCACAGGGCCTGGATCGCATCCGGGTTGTGGCCGTAGTCGGCGATCAGCGTCGCGCCCTTGTAGTCGAATACGTTGAAGCGGCCGGGGGCGGTGGCCGCATCGTTGACGAAGGTTGCCAGGCCACGGCGGATCACTTCCCAGTCGATGCCCAGCGCCCACGCCGCCGCTGTGGCGGACATGGCGTTCTCGACCTGGAAGCCGATCGAGCCGCCGCGCGTCAGCGGAATGCTCGACAGCGCGATGCGCACCTGGTTCTCGCCTTCGGCGGCCACGATATGGCCATCCTCGACGTACACCACGCGCTTGCCCTGCGCGCAGTGCGTAGCCATCACGGGGTTGTTGAGGTCGGCCGCGAAGAACGTCACGGCGCCCGGGCAGGCGTCGGCCATACGCACCACCATGGGGTCCGCGGCATTGAGCACGGCCATGCCGTGCGGCGCCACGTTCTGCACGATGACGCTTTTCAGCACGGCGAGGTCTTCCACGGTGCTGATGAAGGACAGTCCGAGGTGATCGCCTTCGCCCACGTTGGTGACCACCGCCACGTCGCAGCGGTCGAAGGCCAGGCCTTCGCGCAGCAGGCCGCCGCGCGCGGTCTCGAACACGGCGGCGTCCACGTCGGGGTGCATCAGCACATTGCGGGCGCTGCGCGGGCCGCTGCAGTCGCCGGTATCGATGCGCTCGCCCTTGACGTAGACACCGTCGGTGCCGGTCATGCCGATGCGCAGGCCGCTGCCGGCCAGCAGGTGGGCAATCAGGCGGACCGTGGTGGTCTTGCCGTTGGTGCCGGAGACCGCCACCACGGGGATGCGGCCATCGTCGCCGTCGGCGAACATCGTGGAGATGATGGCCTCGCCCACCGCACGTCCCTTGCCGTAGGAGGGTTGCAGGTGCATGCGCAGGCCCGGCGCCGCATTGACTTCGACGATGCCGCCGGCTTGTTCCTCGAACGGCTTGAGCACGGTCTCGCAGACCGCGTCGACGCCGCAGATGTCCAGGCCGACCATGCGCGCGGCCGCCACGGCTCGGGCCGCCATGTCCGGGTGCACATCGTCGGTGACGTCCGTCGCGCTGCCGCCGGTGGACAGGTTGGCATTGTTGCGCAGCACCACGCGGGTGCCCTTGGGCGGCACCGCATCCGCGGTGAGATGCTGCTTGGCCAGCGTGGCCAGCGCGATATCGTCAAAGCGGATCTTGGTCAGTGAGGTGGCGTGTCCCTCGCCGCGGCGCGGGTCGCGATTCACTTCCTCGACCAGCTGGCGCACGGTGTGCTTGCCATCGCCGGTGACCTGGGGCGGATCGCGGCGGGCCGCGGCGACCAGGTGGTTGCCCACCACCAGCAGGCGGAAATCGTGGCCGGGAATATAGCGCTCGACGATCACGTCGGAACTGATCTCGGCGGCGACTTCATAGGCGGCGATGACTTCCTCGCGGGTGCGGATGCGCACCGCCACGCCCTTGCCCTGGTTGCCGTCGCGCGGCTTGACCACCACCGGCGCATCGATTTCCTGCGCGGCGGCCCAGGCTTCGTCGGGGTCCGAGACGGAGCGTCCCATCGGCACCGGCACGCCGGCGGCGTGCAGCAGCTTCTTGGTGAGCTCCTTGTCTTGTGCGATCGATTCCGCGACCGCGCTGGTCATGTCGGTTTCGGCGGCCTGGATGCGGCGTTGCTTGCTGCCCCAGCCAAACTGGACCATGCTGCCTTGCGTCAGGCGGCGATACGGAATGCCGCGTGCCACGCCCGCGTAGACGATGGAGCCGGTGCTCGGCCCCAGGCGCACGTCTTCGTCGAGCTCGCGCAGCCGATGCAGCGCACCAGCCAGGTCGAACGGCATGTCGTCGCGCGCGGCGCGGCACAGCGTGGCGGCTAGTTCCAGCGCCAGCCGGCCGACTTCTTCCTCGCTGTACTGCACTACCACCTGATAGGTGCCGGGTTCGACGGTGGGTGCGGTGCGGCTGAAGCTGACCGGGCAGCCGGCCTCTGCTTGCAGGCGCATGGCCGCGCATTCGAGCGCGTGCGCCAGCGACACCACGCCTTCGTTGTCATCGGGCCGCAGCGGGCCTACCTCGGGAAAGCGCGCGCGCAGGCGTTCTTCAAAACCGGGCAACTGTGCCAGCGTGTGGGCCTCGTCGGAGCAAGAAACGATGGCTTCGATGGCGGTGTGGCGGCACCACAGGTTAGGGCCGCGCAGGGCCCGGATACGTGAGACTTCCATGAAATCAGTTTCCTTGCGGATCAGGCGCGGCGGCCCGGTTGGCCCATCCACTGGTGCACCAGGTCGATCGTCGGCAGGGTCGTCGCCTCATCGCATTGCAGGACCAGCAGGTCGCCGGCCACTACTTGTGCGAGTGCGGCCTCGATCGCCTGGCGGCGCGAGCCCTCGTCGATGATCTTGGTCACGCGGCGGCCTTCATACAGGCCCTGCTTGAGCAGCGCGCGTGCCTCGGCATCCGGCAGCGCGCGCTTGACCGAGGTGTCTTCGCACAGGAAGACGCGGTCGAACGCGGCACCCAGCACCTTGCCTTGCTTGACCATGTCTTCGTCGCGGCGCGGCGCGCCGGCGCCGTACACCACCACGCGGCGCTCGCTCGGGAAGCGTTCCAGCGATGCCACCAGCGCTTCCAGCGCGGGTGCATTGTGGGCGTCGTCGATCACCACGATGGCACCGTTGCGCTCGAACAGCGTGAAGCGTCCGGGCACATCCACCTGGCCCACATCGAATGTCACCACGCCGGCACGGATCAGGTCGTTGGAGATGCCCAGCGCCCAGCCGGTGGCCACAGCCGCCAGCACGTTCTCGACCTGGAAGGCCACGCGGCCCGCATAGGTGAGGGGGATCGCGGCCACATCGGCCAGCGGCACCTCGCGGCTGCCGGTGGCGAGCACCACCTTGCCGTCGCGCACGTAGACCGCGCGGCGGCCCGCCGCGCGATGCGCGGCAATGGCGGGCAGGTCGGCCGTCATGCCGAAGAAGATCACGTCGCCATCGCACAGCTGCGCCATCTCCACCACCAGCGGGTCGCGCGCGTTGAGCACGGCCACGCCGCCGTCCAGCACCACATCGACTTGCGTGCGCAGCACGTTGTACATCTTCTCGACTTCCTCGACGTAATACTGGCCAAGGTGGTCGGGCACATCGATATTGGTCACCACGCCGACCTGGCAACGGTCGTAGGCGAGTCCTTCGGACAGGATGGCGCCGCTGTCGTTCTCGATCACGGCGGCATCCACCGCGCGGTTCATCAGGATGCGGCGGGCCGCGTCCCAGTTGGCGCGGTCGCCGCCCTGCACCTGGCGGCGGTCCAGGTAGAGACCGTCGCTGCAAGCCAGGCCGGTGTGCTTGCCCGAGAGCTGCAGCAGGCGTGCGACCAGCTTGGCCACCACGGTCTTGCCGTTGGTGCCGGTGATGCCGACCACGGGAATGCGGCCGTTGTCGTCGCCTTCGCCAGCCGGGAACAGGTGATCCACCACGGCACGGCCCACCGGGCGGGCTTCGCCGTTGGAGGGTTTCAGGTGCATCAGCAGGCCGGGGCCGGCATTGACCTCGACAATGGCGCCGCGCTGCTCGGCGAGCGGCCGCGAAATGTCCTGCGCCACCAGGTCGACGCCGGCAATGTCCAGGCCCACGATGCGGGCGGCCAGCGAGGCATGCGCGGCCACGCTCGGGTGCACGCGGTCGGTCACGTCGAAGGCCACGTTGCCGTTGCGCTGGATCAGCACATGCTTGCCCTCGGGCGGTACGGACGTGGCGTCGAAGCCCTGGCGCTTGAGTTCCAGGCGCGCGGCCGAATCCAGCCGCACTTTGTTGAGCGGGTGGTCTTCGGTGCTGCCGCGGCGCGGGTCGGAATTGATCTGCGACTCGATCAGCTCGTCGATGGTCGACTTGCCGTCGCCGGTCACGCTGGCGGTCTCGCCCATGGCGGCGGCTACCAGGCGGCCGCCCACCACCAGCAGGCGGTGTTCGTTGCCCAGCACAAAGCGCTCGACGATGACGCCGCTGCCTTCGTCGATGGCGACGCCGTAGGCGGTCTCGACTTCTTCGCGCGTGGTCAGGTTGGTGAACACGCCGCGGCCGTGGTTGCCGTCATAGGGCTTGACCACCACCGGCAGGCCGATGTCCTCGGCGGCGTCCCAGGCGTCGGCGGCACTTTCCACCAGCCGGCCTTCGGGCACGGGCACGCCGCAGGATTCCAGCAGGCTCTTGGTCAGGTCCTTGTCGCGCGAGATGCTCTCGGCGATGGCGGCGGTGCGGTCGGTCTCTGCGGTCCAGATGCGGCGCTGGCGGCTGCCATAGCCGAGTTGCACCAGGTTGCCCTCGGACAGGCGCAGCGCCGGGATGTTGCGGTCGTCGGCCGCATCGACAATGCAGGCAGTGCTCGGACCCAGGCAGTGCTTGTCCACCAGGCGGCGCAGGTGATCCACCGTCTCCTGAACGTCGTAGGGGCGGTCCTCGATGGCGGCCATCACCAGGTCGCGGGCGGCGAACAGGGCGGCACGGGTGACATCCTCGTGCCAGGCCCGCACGATCACCTTGTAGACACCCCGGATCGGGGTCTCGCGCGCCTTGCCGAAGCCGCCGGGCATGCCGGCGAGATTCTGCAGCTCAAGCGTGACGTGTTCCAGGATGTGGCCAGGCCACGTGCCTTCCTTGAGCCGCTGCAGGAAGCCGCCGCGCTCGCCGATACTGCAGCGATGCTCGACCAGCGAGGGCAGCCATGCCGACAGGCGCTCGTAGAACCCCGGAATCGTGTTGGAGGGAAAATCCTCCAGTTCCCCGATATCGACCCACGCCTCCAGCACAGGCCGATATGTCCACATATTCGGGCCGCGCAGCGACATGACATCGAAAATCTCAATGTCCTTCTTTTTCATTGATTTAGCTTGAGGCAGTGGGCGAGTGCCCGAGAAATAGAAGCCTAACCTTTCAGTAACGTTACAACGGTCAGCCGGTTGACTTTCTTGATTAAAAAGCGATTGTGCAGTGCATCAGGGGCGCCCGTGTGTTTGGCCTTATGTATACTGCGGGCAAATCGGCGGGCCGCCAGGGCGCGCCCGCGCTAAATTGTTTCAAGTTATGTCCATAGCCCAAGGACGCAGCATGCCGTACCAACGATGACCCAACTTTCCTTGCCCGTGATTGACAGCGACGCCCAGAACGAGCCGTGGCGTAACGAACTCGGCGCCCGCCTGCAGCCTGGCGAAGCCGTGCTTGCCTGGCTCGAAGTCGACCTTGACGCAAAGCTGCATTTTACCCAAGGCTGGGTACTTGTGACGGATCGTCGCTTGCTGGCGCGCATGCCGGGACAAAAAGACTGGCAGGAATGGGCGATCCAGCCCGGATTATCGCTGCATCACGCCGATCATGCGGGGGTTGGCACGCTGGAGTTGCAAGGCAACGGGCGATTGCTGGCCAGTTGGCGCTACACGCTGGGCCACAACCCGGCCGCGTTGCGCCTGATCGACCAGTTCCACGCGCAGCGCGACCTGTCGGCCTCGGGCCGGGCAGGGCAGCTGGATCTGGATGCCGAAGCGGTCTGCCCGACCTGCAAGGCCCCGCTCCCCCCGGACGACGACCAATGCCCGCAATGCAGCCGTGACCTGGAAACGCCGCCGTCGACCTGGGCGCTATTGCGCCTGTGGCGGTTCGCCCGGCCGTACCGCTTCCAGTTGCTGGCCGGTTTCCTGCTGACGCTGCTGTCCACCGCCGCGACGCTGGTGCCGCCGTACCTGACCATGCCGCTGATGGACAACGTGCTGATCCCCTACCAGAACGGGCTGCCCATCGATTACGACCGGGTCAAGCTGTACCTGGCCGGCCTGCTGGGTGCGGCGCTGGTGGCGTGGAGCCTTGGCTGGGCTCGCACCTATCTGCTGGCGCGAGTGTCCGAGCGCATCGGCGCGGACCTGCGCACTACCACGTACGAGCACTTGCTGCGCCTGTCGCTAGAGTACTTCGGCGGCAAGCGCACGGGCGACCTGATGGCCCGCATCGGCTCGGAAAGTGATCGCATCTGCGTGTTTCTGTCGCTACATCTGCTGGATTTCGCCACCGACGTGCTGATGATCGTCATGACGGCGGCCATCCTGATTTCGATCAACCCGTGGCTGGCACTGGTGACCCTGGTGCCGCTGCCGTTCATCGCGTGGATGATCCACCTGGTGCGCGACCGGCTGCGCCACGGCTTCGAGAAGATCGACCGGATCTGGTCGGAGATCACCAACGTGCTGGCCGATACCATCCCGGGCATCCGCGTGGTCAAGGCCTTCGCGCAGGAAAAGCGCGAAGTGGAACGCTTCCGGGAAGCCAACCGGCACAACCTGGCCATCAACGACCGCGTCAACGCGGTGTGGTCGCTGTTTACCCCGACCGTCACGCTGCTGACCGAGATCGGCTTGCTGGTGGTGTGGATCTTCGGCATCTGGCAGGTCTCGCACAAAGCGATCACGGTCGGCGTGCTGGTGGCCTTCCTCACCTATATCAGCCGCTTCTACACACGCCTGGATTCGATGAGCCGCATCGTCTCGGTCACGCAGAAGGCCGCCGCCGGCGCCAAGCGCATCTTCGATATCCTCGATCATGTCTCCAGCGTGCCGGAACCCACGCGGCCGGTGCATCTGGAGCGTGTGGAGGGCGCCATCGAGCTGCGCGACCTGGGCTTCCGCTACGGCAACCGTGCCGTGATCCGCGGGCTCAACCTGTCGATCGCACCGGGCGAGATGATTGGCCTGGTGGGACACAGCGGGTCAGGCAAGAGCACGCTGGTCAACCTGATCTGCCGCTTCTACGATGTCTCGGAAGGCGCGATCCGGCTGGACGGCGTCGATATCCGCTCGCTGCCGGTCTCGGAGTTCCGCAGCCATATCGGGCTGGTGCTGCAGGAGCCGTTCCTGTTCTTTGGCACGATTGCCGAGAACATTGCCTACGGCAAACCGGGTGCTTCGCGCGAAGAGATCATCGCCGCGGCGCGCGCCGCCCATGCGCACGAGTTCATTCTGCGCCTGCCGCACGGCTACGACTCTTTGGTGGGCGAGCGCGGGCAAGCGCTGTCCGGCGGCGAGCGCCAGCGCATCTCCATCGCTCGCGCGCTGCTGATCAACCCGCGCATCCTGATCATGGACGAGGCCACCTCGTCGGTGGATACGACGACGGAGAAGGAAATCCAGAAGGCGCTGGACAACCTGGTGCAAGGCCGCACCACCATCGCCATCGCCCACCGCCTGTCCACGCTGCGCAAGGCGGACCGCCTGGTGGTAATGGATCGTGGACAGATCGTGGAGGTTGGCAACCACGATGAGTTGCTGGCGCGCGAAGGCGCCTACTACAAGCTCTACCAGGCGCAGGCCCGCAATGTCGATGCCGACGCGGATCTCACCTCCGCCGATGCGGTCAACGTGCAATAAGGATGGGAGCCCACATGCAGCAAGTCGATTTCAAGCTCTCCCGCAATGCCCTTGGCCGCCTGGTGATGACCACGGCGGATGGCGTTGTGCATGATGGTGTCGTTCCCGTGCGCGCCTTCCCCATCGCCGCGCCCGACGATGGTGTCGGCCTCGTCAGCGCCGATGGCCGCGAGCTGGCCTGGCTGCCCCGCCTGGATACCTTGCCCGCCCCGGTGCGCGAGATGATCGAGGCCGAACTGGCCAGCCGTGAATTCATGCCGGAAATCCGCCGCATCCGCTCGGTATCGACCTACGCCACCCCCAGCACCTGGGAGGTGGAGACGGATCGTGGCCTCACGTCGCTGGTGCTGCGTGGCGAGGAAGACATCCGCCGCCTCGCCGGATCTACGTTGCTGATCTCCGACAGTCACGGCATCCATTACCTGGTGCGCAACCTGGCCAGCCTGGACAAGGGCAGCCGCAAGATCCTCGATCGTTTTCTCTAGGCCGTGCTTCAGAGCTTGCCAGTGAAGATGACCCCGACCTGGCGGTCGGGGCGCATCGCAAACAGGTAGATCTGGCCGGGCGTGGGCAAGCTATGCGTGGTGGTGGGGTCGTAGTAGGCGATGCCGGTCATGGGTGTGTTCGCGTAGCGGCAGGTCGGCCCAAGCAGCTGCAACGTGACGTTGTAGACCTTGCCCTGGCGCCGCGGCGTGGCGGTCCCGGTAAAGCTGCAGCCCGAGGCGCTGCCGTCTAGCGTGAGGTTGCCGCTGGCGTCGATGGAAAGCCTTACCGCACCCGCCGTGATTCCGGTCGTGTCAATGACGTTCGACGTGCCGTAGTAAGTCCCCTTCATGCCGTCGGCGGTTGCGATGAAGTTGTAGTCGGTGCTGTAGGTGGCATTGACAACCGTGCTCTTGCCGTTGCGGTAGGTGACCTGCGCCTGGATCGACTTGCCCGGCACGTAGGCCGCCATCAAGTTCGCTGCAGTCAGGCTGTAGCCCGCCGCCTCCTGATTGAAATCCAGCCCGTTGTTATTGGTGGTGAGCGCGCCGCTGCCCGAGCTGTAGTTGCCGCTCAGGACTCCGGCTGATACGTCCGGTATGCCCGCCATCGCGTAGAAGGCGTAATAGACGTTCTCGTCCAGTACCAGGATGTTGAACCGCTCACCGGCGGCAGAGGTGCCGATATAGAAGCCGGAGCCGAGCGCGATGGTGTCGGGCGCTGCCGGGATCACCGGCGTCGACGGGGCCGTGGGGGTCGTGGGTGTGGAAGCGGGAGGCGTGCGCACGATCGCCAGTCCGTCACTGTTGTCGCCCGATCCGCCGCAGCCTGCGAGGGCCAGCGCAACGCTTGCAGCCCCAATGAGTTTCTTCATTTGTACTTTGCCCGTTCCGGTGCACGTGAGCGCCTCTGGCGCCGCTTTTCGGTTTCCGAGAAAATCTCGACTGTAACAGATGATTACAATTTGTTGATGACCTTGCGTCGGTGGCCGGGCTGAGCGCTGTTCGAGCGCGCAAAAAAAGACGCCCGCACAGGACTGAGCGGGCGCTGGAGGGCAACTCCGGACGTGAAGCTACGAAGGCTCGCAGTCTGGAAGACTGCCTCTGCAGAGGCAGCTTGTGTAGATGATGCAGGCTTGAGGGTGTTATGTGAATCGGACAAATCCTAATTCGGCGGAAATTTCCCGCGTTTCCAGCAATTTCCTGGGGATAGTGCGGGCACCGCCCTCATTATCAAAGCCGGAAAAAAGAAAACCCCGAGGATGCCTATCCTCGGGGTTTCGGTAGTCCCGGAAATAACCGGGACTGAATATTGGTGGGCCGGCGGGAATCGAACCCGCGTCCGCAAGCCCTCCACAGAGAGTTCTACATACTTAGTCCTGTCATTTGATCTAACCGGTGCATCGCGGACGGACACGCTCTACAACGGCGAGTCACTAAATTTTCGTCCCTGGGTCCGTGACAAACTCAGGGCTTATCTGGCGTTAATGACCTCGCGTAGTCTTGCGACTCTAGCCCGCCAGCGAGCCAGTGCGAGGACGGCCGCAATTAAGCGGCCAGTGCGTAACGTTCGTCGTTAGCAGTTAGAGAGGTTGTACTCCGTTGGCGGCTTCGGGTGTAAATGCCCGTCGCGCCGCCGCCCGCGTCAGCGCTGTGCGCGAGGGGCCAGCAGCGCGATCAGCTCGCTGGGATGGCGCACCAGGTAGTCGGCACCCCATGCCTCGGGCGGCTCGCCATCGCCGCAGTAGCCGTAGGCAGCGGTGATGGTGATCATGCCGGCGGCCTTGCCGGCCTGGATGTCGCGCACATCATCGCCAACGTACACGCAGCGCCCGGGCGCCACGCCGCTGACTTCGGCGGCATGCAGCAGCGGTGCGGGGTGGGGCTTGGCATGCGCCGTGGTGTCGCCGCTGACCACGGCCGAGGCGCGTGGCGCCAGCCCGATGGCGGCGACCAGCGGCGCGGTGAAGCGCGTGATCTTGTTGGTGACGATACCCCAGCGGATGCCGGCGGTTTCCAGCGCGTCAAGCACTTCGGCCATGCCGTCGAACAGGCGCGTATGCACCGCGATGTCGGCCTCGTAGTAATCGAGGAAGGTGTCGCGCAGGGCGGGGAACTCGGGGTCGGCCGGGCTCTTGCCGAAGGCGGCGCCAATCAGCCCGCGCGCGCCGTGCGAGGCCACCGGGCGGAGTTTTTCGTAGTCCACGGGCGGGCGGCCATGCTCGGTGACGAGCCGGTTCGCGGCCGCGGCCAGGTCGGGGGCGGTGTCGGCGAGCGTGCCGTCGAGATCAAAGAAGACTGCGTCGTAGGTGCGCATGTTCAGGCAGGCCGGCGAAATGCCATCATATAGTTCACATCGGTGTCCCGGCCCAGCGAGTAGACCTGGGTCAGCGGGTTGTAGGTCATGCCGCGCATCTCGACCAGTTCGAGCCCGGTGTTGCGGGCGTAGCGGGCGAGTTCGGACGGCGTGATGAACTTGTCGTAGTCGTGCGTGCCGCGCGGCAGCATCTTGAGCACGTATTCAGCGCCGACCACGGCCAGCAGATAGGCCTTGAGGTTGCGGTTGATCGTGGAGCAGAACACGTGACCACCCGGGCGTACCAGGGTGGCGCAGGCGCGCAGGACCGATTGCGGGTCGGGCACGTGCTCCAGCATTTCCATGCAGGTCACCACATCGACGCTGGCGGGCATGCGCGCCGCCAGCGCTTCGGCAGCGATCTCTTCGTAGGTTACTGTCACGCCGGACTCCAGACTGTGCAGGTCGGCGACCTTCAGCGCCTTGGTGGACAGGTCGATGCCGCGCACCGTGGCGCCGGTGCGCGCCATGCTCTCCGCCAGGATGCCGCCACCGCAGCCGATGTCGACTACATCCTTGCCCTTGAGGCTGGCGATGCCATCAATCCAGCCGAGCCGCAAGGGATTGAGTTCATGCAGCGGCTTGAACTCGCTTTCCGGATCCCACCAGCGATGGGCCAGCTCGCTGAACTTGTCGATTTCGCGCGCGTCGGCGTTCTTGCCGATCAAGGTGGTTTCAACGGTCGGATGGAGCGGGGAGGATATCTGCGTCATGGAGTTTGGCGCGCCACCAGTGCGGCAGCGTGAAGGCGGAGGGTATGCCGCGACTGTATCAAAAAAAAAGCCCAGCTTGCGCTGGGCTTTCTTTCATCGGAAAGGTTCCGATTAACGTGCGCTGCGGGTGCCGACCACTTCGACTTCCACGCGGCGATTCGGCTGCTGGCAGGCGATTTGTGCCTTGCGATTGCCCTTGCACGACTTCGGGTCAACCTTCAGCTGGCGCTTGCCCTTGCCTTCGGTGTAGACACGGTTGGCTTCCACGCCCTTGCTGACCAGATACGCCTTGACGGCTTCAGCACGACGGATCGACAGGCGATCGTTGTACTTGTCCGAACCGAACGAGTCGGTGTGGCCAACTGCGATAATCACTTCCAGGGTGATGCCCGACAGCTTGGAGGACAGGTCGTCCAGCTTTGCCTTGCCTTCCGGCTTCAGCACAGCCTTGTCGAAATCGAACAGGGTGTCAGCAGCGAAAGTGACCTTTTCGCTGGAAACAACCGGGGGAACAGCTGCCGGGGGTTGCGTTGCCGCCGGAGCGACCGCCGGTGCCAGGGCGCCGTCGCACAGGGCGTTGGCGGTGGCCGGGGTCCACGAGCTGTCGCGCCAGCAGAGCTCGTTCGTGCCGTTCTTCCACACGTACTCGCTCGTACCGTTGCCCCAGCTATCGTTCACAGCCTTCTTTTCGTAGGGGACGGACTGGGCTTGAGCGGATGCAGCCATTACTGCGGTAGCTGCAACGAGCGCGAGCTTGGCAAATTTTTTCATATTTCTCCTCTCAGGATGAGATCACCGCAGGGTTACTGCGAGCAAATGGACGGAAACAAGTCATACATTCTTCGGAGTATAACATTCTCGATGCGGTGTATGCTCCACTTCGAACAATGTCTGGCTCTTCGCTGGGGAATTGTGCCACAAGGGTCGTTTCCTAAGAAGTAAATATATTCGATTCCATCAATGGGTTTTAGGCCTGTGGTGTTTGTGCAACATGGCCCTTGCGATGCCCGCAAACCCTTGTCAGGCCGTGCTTGCAGGCTTTTCGACTCGGCCTTGCGCGTGCTTTCCGGGCGCTGCCGAAGCCCCTGCCAAGGGGGGCGCCGCGGCTAAGGGAGAGGGCAGCCGCGCATGTTAGAATGTCACGTTGCCCACCTGTCAGACGCCGCTTTGGCGAATGGCGATTCACCTGGGTGCCTTCTGTTTAAATTCGCCGGATAACCCACGCCGCAATGGATCAATTCGCCAAAGAAACCCTTCCGGTCTCCCTCGAAGAGGAAATGCGCCGTTCCTATCTCGATTACGCCATGAGCGTGATCGTCGGGCGCGCGCTTCCCGATGTGCGGGATGGCTTGAAGCCGGTACACCGGCGTGTGCTCTATGCGATGCATGAGCTTAACAACGACTGGAACCGGCCGTACAAGAAATCGGCCCGTATCGTAGGGGATGTGATTGGTAAGTATCACCCCCACGGTGATACTGCTGTATACGATACGATCGTGCGGATGGCGCAGAATTTCTCGCTGCGCTACATGCTGGTCGATGGCCAGGGTAACTTCGGTTCAGTGGACGGGGATAACGCGGCAGCCATGCGTTATACCGAAATCCGCTTGTCCAAGATTGCCCACGAGATGCTGCTCGATATCGATAAGGAAACTGTCGATTTCGGGCCGAATTATGACGGCTCCGAACATGAGCCGCTGATTCTGCCGGCACGTATCCCGAATCTGCTGATTAATGGTTCGTCGGGTATCGCGGTGGGTATGGCCACCAATATCCCGCCGCATAACCTTAACGAAGTGGTCGATGGCTGCCTGCATCTGCTGCGTAATCCGCAAGCTACGATTGACGAACTGATCGAGCTGATTCCGGCACCGGACTTCCCGACCGCCGGCATTATCTATGGCATCCAGGGCGTGCGCGAAGGCTACCGCACCGGCCGCGGCCGCGTCGTCATGCGCGCCAAGACGCACTTCGAGGATATCGACCGTGGCCAGCGCCAGGCGATCATCGTCGACGAGCTGCCCTACCAGGTCAACAAGCGCACCCTGCTCGAGCGCATCGCCGAGCTGGTGACGGACAAGAAGGTCGAGGGCATCTCCGATATCCGCGACGAGTCCGACAAATCCGGCATGCGCGTGGTGATCGAGCTCAAGCGCAACGAAGTGCCGGAAGTGGTGCTTAACAATCTATATAAGCACACCCAGCTGCAGGACACCTTCGGCATGAACATGGTGGCGCTGGTCGATGGCCAGCCGCGCCTGCTGAACCTGCGCCAGATGCTGGATTGCTTCCTGTCGCACCGGCGCGAGGTCGTCACCCGCCGCACCGTGTTCGAGCTGCGCAAGGCGCGCGAGCGCGGCCACGTGCTGGAGGGCCTGGCGGTGGCTCTTGCCAACATCGATGAGTTCATCGCCATCATCAAGGCGGCGCCCACGCCCCCCATCGCCAAGCAAGGGCTGATGGCCAAGGCCTGGGATTCCAGCCTGGTGCGCGAAATGCTGGCACGCGCTGAAGGCGATACCGCCGGCGGCCGGGCGTCCTATCGCCCGGACGGCCTGCCGGCCATCTTCGGCATGCAAGCCGACGGGCTGTACCGCCTGTCCGACTCGCAAGCCCAGGAAATCCTGCAGATGCGCCTGCAGCGCCTCACGGGCCTGGAACAGGACAAGATCGTCCAGGAATACCGCGATGTCATGGCGGTCATCTCCGACCTGCTCGACATCCTGTCGCGCCCGGAGCGCATCAGCACCATCATCACCGACGAGCTGACCGCCATCCGCGCCGAGTTCGGCGACGTGCGCCGTTCGCACATCGAACTCAACGCGACCGAGCTTGATACCGAGGACCTGATCACCCCGCAGGACATGGTGGTGACCCTGTCGCACAGTGGCTATATGAAGAGCCAGCCGATTTCCGAGTACCGCGCGCAAAAGCGCGGCGGCCGCGGCAAGCTGGCGACCACCACCAAGGAAGACGACTGGATCGACACGCTGTTCGTCGCCAACACGCACGACTACATCCTGTGTTTCTCGAACCGCGGCCGGCTGTACTGGCTGAAGGTGTACGAGGTGCCACAGGGGTCGCGCAACTCGCGCGGCAGGCCGATCGTCAATATGTTCCCGCTGTCCGATGGCGAGAAGATCAACGTCATCCTGCCGGTGCGCCAGTTCGACGCCGAGCACTTCATTTTCATGAGCACTGCGCGCGGCACTGTCAAGAAGACGGCGCTGACCGAGTTTTCGAACCCGCGTAAGGCCGGCATCATCGCTGTCGATCTTGATGAGGGCGACTACCTGATCGGCGCTGCCGTCACCGATGGCCAGCACGACGTGATGCTGTTCTCGGATTCCGGCAAGGCCGTGCGCTTCGACGAAAACGACGTGCGTCCGATGGGCCGCCAGGCCCGCGGCGTGCGCGGCATGAATCTGGAAGAAAGCCAGACGGTGATCGCCATGCTGGTGGCCCCGGCTGAGACCAGCGAGCAGGCCGTCGCAGTGGGCAGTGTGCTGACCGCCACCGAAAACGGTTACGGCAAGCGCACCCCGATCGCCGAGTACACTCGACACGGTCGTGGCACCAAGGGCATGATTGCGATCCAGACGAGCGAGCGCAACGGCCGGGTAGTGGCCGCCGCGCTGGTGTCGCCGGAGGACGAGATCATGCTGATCACGACCGGCGGCGTGCTGATCCGCACACGTGTGTCTGAAATCCGCGAGATGGGGCGTGCCACGCAAGGCGTGACCCTGATCAATGTGGACGAGGGCACCAAGCTGTCCGGCCTGCAGCGAATCGTCGAAAGCGATGCCGACAACGGTGTGGCGGGCGACGAACTCGAAGAAGGGGCTGACGCGGTGGATGCGGCGGCTCCGGCTGCCGACGGTGAGCAGGCGGGTGCGCAGGACGGCACCGACGCCGGCACGCCTGACACGGGATCAAATTCGTAAGTTGTTGCAACATTGACCCGTTATCCGGAACTCGATTGCCGGTTGCGGGACTAAAACGGACATATTTACAAGGGAGTCACAATGCTCAAAACCTATCGACGTATCGCTGTTCTGGCTGCCTTCGTACCGGCCATGATGCTGGCCAACGCAGCGCATGCCCAGGACGCCGACAAGTCCGCTGCCATCAAGGAACTACTGACCGTGATGCAGGCCGACCAGGCCGTCAAGGGCCAGGCCGAGAACTGGCAGCAAGGCGCCAAGCAGGAAGCGCCCATGGTCCTGGAGCAGGTACTGGTCGAGAACAAGACGCTCAACGACAAGCAAAAGCAAGCTGCTGTCGAGAAGCTCAAGAAGAACGGCGCGGTGCAGCGCATGGTTGATGGCGCCGGCACGGCGTTCACCACCGATGGCTTCAAGACCGATGCCATGAAGGCCCACTACGACGCCTTCGGCAAGTACTACAGCGCCCAGGAAATCAAGGACCTGACCACGTTCCTGAAGTCGCCGACCGGCCAGAAGTTCATGGCTAACCAGGGCAAGGCGACCCAGGAAATCTGGGGCTCGATGATGCAAAAGTACGGCCCGCAAGTTGGCAAGTCGATGCGCGACGCCGCCGAGAAGGAGATCGCCGCCGCGGCGAAGTAATTCACCGGCGGGCAGGCTGGGCGGGCGGGGCGCTGTCCTCGCCTCCCCAATCCGGCGCGGGTTTGATGGATAATGGCTGCTTGGGTAATACCGGCAGCCATTTTTCATTTCGATCCCGATCCATGAACGAACCCCAGAATCCAGCACTTGCCGCCATGATGCAGCGCGCCGTGGCCGAGCGTGTCTATAACTTCTCGCCGGGTCCGGCGGCCCTGCCGACCGAAGTGCTGCTGCAGGCAGCCGACGAGATGCTGTCGTGGCACGGATCCGGCGTCTCGGTGATGGAAATGAGCCACCGCAGTCGCGAGTTCGAGAGCATCCAGGCCGAGGCGCTGGCCAACCTGCGCGAGCTGCTGCAGGTGCCGAAGAACTTCCGCATCCTGTTCCTGCAGGGCGGTGCCATCGGCGAAAACGGTATCGTGCCGCTGAACCTGATGCGCCGCGTGAACGCGGATCGTCCCAAGGCGGATTTCGTTGTCACCGGTACCTGGTCGGTCAAGTCCGAGCAGGAAGCGCGCCGCTACGGCGAGGTGAATATCGCAGCCACCAGCACCGCGCAAAAGTTCGCCCGCATCCCGGATGTCGCTGACTGGAAGCTGTCGGACGATGCTGCCTACGTGCACCTGTGCACCAACGAAACCATCGTTGGCGTGGAGTTCCAGGACGTGCCCGACATCGGCCAGCACCGCGACGGCGGACCGGTCGTGGTCGCCGACGTCTCCAGCCACATCCTGTCGCGCCCGGTCGACTGGTCGCGCGTGCAGGTCGCCTACGGCGGCGCGCAAAAGAACATCGGGCCGGCCGGCCTGACCATCGTGATCGTGCGCGAAGACCTGCTGGGCCATGCGCATCCCCTGTGCCCATCCGCCTTCAACTGGCGCCTGGTGGCCGAGCATGACTCGATGTACAACACGCCGCCGACCTATTCCATCTATATCGCCGGGCTGGTTTTCAAGTGGCTCAAGGCGCAGGGCGGCGTAGGCGCCATCGAGCAACGCAATATCGCCAAGTCGCACGCGCTGTATGAGTTCCTCGACCAGAGCGCGTTCTACCGCAACGAGATCGATCCAGGCAGCCGCTCGCGCATGAACGTGCCGTTTTTCCTGGCCGACGAATCCCGCAACGACGCCTTCCTGGCGGGCGCGCGTGCCAATGGCCTGGTGCAGTTGAAGGGCCACAAGTCGGTCGGCGGCATGCGCGCCAGCCTCTACAACGCCATGCCGATCGAGGGCGTTGCCGCCCTGATCGAGTATATGCGCGAGTTCGAGCGGACCGCGGCCTGATCCTTTGTTCGCTGCGGCATCGCGTGGCGATGCCGCAGTGGTGCCGATTCGGTTTTTCCCAAGGCCATTTCACTGCCATTGGCACTGCGCAATGGCGTGGCGTAGCGGATTCATACAATGACAAATCAAGACAAGCAGGGCGCGCAGGGGGAGGCGCAGCAGGACAATGGCGCGGCCGAAAAGGCGCTGGGCGTCGAGCTGACGCCGCTGCGCGAGCAGATCGACACGCTCGACCGCGAGCTGCTGGCGATGCTGAACCGCCGCGCGCAACTCGCCCTCGACGTGGGCGAGGTCAAGAAGAAGTACGGCGCGCCGGTGTTCCGCCCCGAGCGCGAGTTGCAGGTGATTCGCAAGGTGCAGGGGGCCAACCCTGGCCCCCTGCTAGACGACAGCGTGGCGGCAATCTGGCGTGAAGTCATGTCGGCCTGCCGCGGGCTGGAGAAGCCGCTCGAGGTGGCATTCCTCGGCCCGGCAGGCACCTTCTCGGAGCAGGCGCTGTACGCGCACTTTGGCCACGAGGTCAGCGGCGTACCCTGCCCCAGCATTGATGAGGTGTTCCGCGCGGTGGAAGCCGGCACCGTGGAGTACGGCGTGGTGCCGGTGGAGAATTCCACGGAGGGCGCGGTCTCGCGCACGCTGGACCTGTTCCTGCAGACCTCGCTGAAGATCAGTGGCGAGATCGCGCTGAAGGTGCACCACAACCTGATGGCATCGTCGCCCGATATGAAAGGCGTGACTGTGGTGCGCGCGCATGCGCAGGCGCTGGCGCAGTGCCAGCACTGGCTCACGGCCAACTACCCGCACCTGGAGCGCCAGGCGGTGTCGAGCAATGCGGAAGCGGCACGCATGGCCAGCGAGGATCCCACCGTGGCGGCCATCGCCGGCGAGTCGGCGGCCAATCGCTACCACCTGCATCTGGTGCGCACGCACATCCAGGATGATCCGCATAACCGCACGCGCTTTGCCGTGATCGGCCGCTACGAAACCGAGCCCTCCGGCAGCGACCAGACCTCGATGATCCTCTCGGTGCCCAACAAGGCAGGCGCGGTCTACCAGTTGCTTGCGCCGCTGGCCGATAACGGTGTGTCGATGTGCCGGTTCGAGTCGCGCCCAGCGCGCAGCGGCGCGTGGGAGTACTACTTCTACGTCGACGTCGAAGGCCACCAGCACGATGCTTCAGTGGCGCGCGCGCTGGAAGAGCTGCGCCGCAACGCGGCCTACTTCAAGGTGCTGGGCTCGTATCCGTCCAGCCGGTAACAGGATCGGCGATCCGCGAACAACGTTTCAGAGAAGGAATGAACATGGCAGAGCAGGGCAAGCAGTTCGGTCCGGAGTATGTGCGGGCGATTTCCCCGTACGTGGCGGGCAAGCCGATTTCCGAAGTGGCGCGCGAGTTTGGCCTGGTCGAGTCCACCATCGTCAAGCTGGCCTCGAACGAGAATCCGCTCGGCATGCCCGAATCGGCCCGGACCGCCATCGCTGCCGCCGTGGCCGACCTGGGCCGTTACCCGGACGCGAACGGCTTCGCCTTGAAGGGCGCGCTGTCGGCCCGCTTCGACGTGCCGCCCGACTGGCTCACGCTGGGCAACGGCAGCAACGATATCCTGGAAATCGCGGCGCATGCGCTGGTCAAGCCAGGCGAGTCGATCGTCTATGCGGAGCATTCTTTCGCGGTGTACGCGCTGGCCACGCAGGAAGTCGGCGCGCGCGCCATCGAGGTCAAGGCGCGCGACTACGGCCACGATCTCGACGCCATGGCCGTGGCCATCGCCCCGGACACGCGCCTGGTCTTTATCGCCAATCCTAACAACCCGACCGGCACCTTCCTGCCGGCCGCCGAGATCGAGACCTTCCTGGCCAAGGTGCCGGCCGATGTCGTGGTGGTGCTGGACGAGGCCTACAACGAATACCTGGACGACGCGCAGCAGTACGATTCGATCGCGTGGGTCCGCAAGTATCCCAACCTGTTGGTATCGCGCACCTTCTCCAAGGCCTATGGCCTGGCCGGGCTGCGCATTGGCTACGCCGTGGCGCAGCCCGCGCTGACCGATCTGCTCAACCGTATCCGCCAACCCTTCAACGTCAACAGCCTGGCCCAGGCAGCGGCGGTGGCGGCGCTGGGCGATGCGGCCTTCCTGCAGCGCAGCGCCGAGCTGAACCGTGCCGGCAAGGCACAACTGGTGGCTGCATTCGACCGGCTTGGCCTGCAATACGTGCCGTCCTCGGGCAATTTCGTGCTGGTGCGCGTGGGGCGGGACGATGGCGCCGGCGCGCGCGTCAACCTGGCGCTGCTCAAGCAGGGCGTGATTGTACGGCCGGTGGGCAACTACAACCTGCCGCAATGGCTGCGTATCACCATCGGCCTGCCCGAGGAAAACGCGGCGTTTATCGCGGCGCTGGAAAAGGCCCTCAAGTAAGCGCTGTTGCGAGCAATGTCCCCGCCCGCTGCGGGCCGGCGCCATGCGCGCGCGCGCGAAGGCGCAATGGCGGCGCCGCCCTCCGGCGGAGAAGTTACAATATCGGATTCCCGAACTTCCTTGCCTGGCAGCGTATCCCCGTGACCGTTCCTGCGTCCGCTCCATTTTTTTCCCGTGTCGTCATTGTCGGTGTCGGCCTGATCGGCGGCTCGCTGGCACTCGCGCTCAAGCGCGCAGGTGCGGTCGGCACGGTGGTCGGCGTCGGCCGCTCGCAAGCTTCGCTCGAGCGTGCGCTCAAGCTGGGCGTGATCGACGAGGCGGCCACGCTGGAAGACGCCGCCAAGGGCGCCAGCATGATCGTGCTGTGCGCGCCGGTGGCACAGACCTTTGCGCTGCTCCATGCACTTGAGCCGCATCTGGAGCCGGCTACGATCATCACGGATGCCGGCAGCACCAAGTCCGACGTCATCATGGCGGCCAAGACCGCGCTGGGCGACAAGGCGGCCCAGTTCGTGCCGGCCCATCCGATTGCCGGGCGCGAACTGCATGGCGTGGAAGCGGCGCTGGACGATCTCTATGTCGGCAAGAAGGTCGTGCTGTGCCCGCTGCAGGAGAATACCCGCATTGACGTGGCGGCCGTGCGCGCCATGTGGGAGACCGCGGGCGCCCAGTGCAGCGTGATGTCGGCCGTGCAGCACGATGCCGTGTTTGCCGCCGTCAGCCATTTGCCGCACCTGCTTTCCTATGCGCTGGTGGCCCAGGTGGCCAATGCCGAAGACGCTGCGCTCAAGCTCGATTTCGCGGGTGGCGGCTTCCGGGATTTCACCCGGATCGCGGCGTCGTCGCCGGAGATGTGGCGCGATATCTGCGTTGGCAACCGCGAGGCGATGTTGAGTGAGCTCAGCACCTACCAGGCCATGCTGGCGCATCTGAAGACCCTGATCGAAAACAGCAACGGCGAGGGCCTGGAGCGTATTTTCCAGCGCGCCAGCCAGGCGCGGCAGCAATGGGGCGCGCAGCGCGCGCCGGCTGTCAACGCCGAGCCCTGATCGCCACGCAATCCGGCGCTACGCGAACGCCACGTCATCAACGAAAGCGGCGCGCCTTTCATCGAAAGCCGCCCGCCAACTAGCATGGAAACCATGGAACATCTCACGCTCGGTCCCTTCACTCGCGCTTCGGGCACGGTTCGCCTGCCGGGTTCCAAGAGCATCTCGAACCGGGTCCTGCTGCTGGCGGCGCTGGCCGAAGGAGAGACCCGCGTGTGCGACCTGCTCGACTCGGATGACACGCGCGTGATGCTGCAGGCGCTGCGCACGCTGGGCGTGGAATGGCGCCAGGAGGAAGGCGTTTGCGTGGTGCGCGGCGTGGGCGGCAAATTTCCCAACAAGGCAGCCGAGCTGTTCATGGGCAATGCGGGTACGGCGATTCGCCCGCTGACCGCGGCGCTGGCGCTGCAGGGCGGGAGCTACAAGCTGTCCGGCGTGCCGCGCATGCACGAGCGGCCGATCGGCGATCTGGTCGATGGTCTGCGCCAGATTGGCGCGAGCGTCGCCTACCTTGGCACCGAGGGCTATCCGCCCTTGCAGATTTCCCCCGCGCGGATTCGCATCGATGCGCCGATCCGCGTGCGTGGCGACGTGTCCAGCCAGTTCCTGACGGCGTTGCTGATGGCCTTGCCGCTGGCCGATGCGCCTGGCGACACCATCGAGATCGAAGTGGTGGGCGAGCTGATTTCCAAGCCCTATGTGGAGATCACGCTCAACCTGTTGGCGCGCTTTGGCATCGAGATCCGGCGCGAGGGCTGGTCACGCTTCATCCTGCCGGCTCGCGCGGCATACCGCTCGCCGGGCGAGATTTTTGTCGAGGGCGACGCATCCTCGGCCTCCTACTTCCTGGCGGCGGGCGCTATCGGCGGCGGCCCGCTGCGGGTGGAGGGCGTGGGCATGGCCAGCATCCAGGGCGACGTCAAGTTTGCCGAGGCGCTTAACCGCATGGGCGCCAACGTGATGGCCGGCGCCAACTGGATCGAGGTCCGCGGCACCGAGCGCGACGACGGCCGCTTGAACGGCATCGAACTGGACTGCAACCATATTCCGGATGCTGCCATGACCCTGGCGGTGGCGGCGCTGTTCGCCGAGGGGCCTACCACGCTAACCAATATCGCCAGCTGGCGAGTCAAGGAAACCGACCGCATCAGCGCTATGGCCGCTGAGTTGCGCAAGCTAGGCGTCGAAGTGGAGGAGGGTGAGGATTACCTGAAGGTGACGCCACCGGCCCAATCGGCCTGGCAGACCCCGGCTGCCGGCATCGATACTTACGATGACCACCGCATGGCGATGTGCTTTTCGCTGGCCGCGTTCGGTCCGCTGCCGGTGCGCATCAACGAGCCTGGCTGCGTTGCAAAGACGTTCCCTGATTACTTCGAGGTGTTTGGCACGGTGGCACGCTGATCACGTAGCCAGTGGCAGGTCATCGCCGCCGCGCCCGGTCTGGGGCAGGGTCTTGTGCTTCGCCCCGGGTTCGCGCCGTTCCCAGTAGCGGTCGAAGAAGTAATGCGCCACAGTGTTGACTGCTGGTTCGATGAACGTCACGGCACCGCTGACAGCTAGATTGCCGGTCAGCGCATAAGTGACGCCGAAGGCAATGGCAACGTGCATGATGCCGAACGACAGGGTCTTGGCCATGGTAGATTGCCTCGCGAAGATGCCGGTTGTTTGCTGCATGGGCCCGCGATCCTGCCGGGTACCTCGCATGTATTGCATGCTAATGATTCTCAATTGATTTAAGAAATCGATATTTTGTTCTGCCTTAATAAACAATGACTATCGTCGACGTCATCACCATCGACGGGCCCACCGCATCGGGAAAGGGCACCGTAGCGCACAAGGTGGCCGACGCGCTCAGCTTCCATTTGCTGGACAGCGGTGCGTTGTACCGCCTGGTGGCGCTCGCCAGCGAGCGTGCGGGCATCGACATGCAGGATGTGGAGGGGCTGGCCAGCCTGGCCACCCGCCTCGATGTGAAGTTCGGGCCTGACCGTGTCTGGCTGCGCGGCGAGGAGGTCAGCCTGGCCATCCGCGCGGAAGCCACCGGCAACCGGGCCTCTGCGATCGCAGTCCACCAACCGGTGCGCGACGCCCTGACGGCGCTGCAGCGCGGTTTTCGCAAGCTGCCCGGCCTGGTTGCCGACGGCCGCGACATGGGCACCGTGATTTTCCCGGATGCCCGGCTGAAGGTGTTCCTGACGGCAAGTGTCGAGGCGCGCGCTCGCAGGCGCTATAAACAATTGATTGATAAGGGAATTTCTGCTAATATCGAAGACCTTTTGCGAGACCTTGAGTCGCGCGACCAGCGGGATCGCTCCCGCGCGGCCGCGCCGCTGCGTCCCGCAGAGGATGCGCACTTGCTCGATACCTCCGACATGACGGTGGATCAGGCGGTGGCGCAGGTGCTGCAATGGTATGGCGCGCCGGGTTCCTGATCCGCGCTTAGTCCAGCCGCTGCAACACCGAAGTGCCGGCAGAGCCTGCAAGCGCGGCTCCACCGGTGTTGTTCAACCTGACCCCGCTGCCCGGTGCAGACTGAGCGCGATCCACGCGCCGGCCCGAGTACTGCGGATTGATACTCAAGTTTATGTCCGACCTGCAAACTAACGAATCCTTTGCCGCACTGTTCGAGGAATCCGTCGCCCGCTCCAATATGAAGGCTGGCGAAGTGATTTCCGCTGAAGTCGTGCGCATCGACCACAATTTCGTGGTCGTCAACGCCGGCCTCAAATCGGAAGCCTTTGTGCCGGTGGAGGAGTTCCTGAACGACCAGGGCGAACTCGAAGTGCAGGCCGGCGACTACGTCTCCGTGGCCATCGACGCGCTCGAGAACGGCTATGGCGACACGATTCTCTCCCGCGACAAGGCCAAGCGCCTGGCATCGTGGCTGAACCTCGAGAAGGCGCTGGAAGACGGCGAAATCATCTCGGGCACGGTCACGGGCAAGGTCAAGGGCGGCCTGACCGTCATGGTCAACGGCATCCGCGCGTTCCTGCCGGGCTCGCTGGTCGATGTGCGTCCGATCAAGGACACCACGCCGTACGAAGGCAAGACCCTGGAATTCAAGGTCATCAAGCTGGACCGCAAGCGCAACAACGTGGTGCTGTCGCGCCGCGCCGTTGTGGAAGCGACCCTGGGCGAAGAGCGCCAGAAGCTGATGGAAACCCTGAAGGAAGGCGCCATCGTCAACGGTATCGTCAAGAACATCACGGACTACGGCGCATTCGTGGACCTGGGTGGCATCGACGGCCTGCTGCACATCACCGACCTGGCATGGCGTCGTGTGCGTCACCCGAGCGAAGTGCTGTCGGTTGGCCAGGAAATCACCGCCAAGATCCTCAAGTTCGACCAAGAGAAGAACCGCGTCTCGCTGGGCGTGAAGCAACTGGGCGAAGATCCGTGGGTCGGCATCTCGCGTCGTTACCCGCAAAGCACCCGCCTGTTCGGCAAGGTGACCAACCTGACCGACTACGGCGCATTCGTTGAAATCGAAGCCGGCATCGAAGGCCTGGTCCACGTTTCCGAAATGGACTGGACCAACAAGAACGTTGCTCCGTCGAAGGTTGTCCAGCTGGGCGACGAAGTCGAAGTCATGGTTCTGGATATCGACGAAGACAAGCGTCGTATCAGCCTGGGCATGAAGCAATGCAAGGCCAATCCGTGGGACGATTTCAGCCGTAACCACAAGAAGGGCGACAAGCTGGGCGGCCAGATCAAGTCGATCACCGACTTCGGCGTGTTCATCGGTCTGCCCGGTGGCATCGACGGCCTGGTGCACCTGTCCGACCTGTCCTGGCAAGAAACCGGCGAAGAAGCCGTGCGCAAGTACAAGAAGGGCGACGAAGTGGAAGCCGTGGTTCTGGGCATCGACGTCGACAAGGAACGCATCTCGCTGGGTATCAAGCAGCTGTCGGGCGACCCGTTCAACAACTTCATCTCGGCTAACGACAAGGGTTCCCTGGTCAACGGCACGATCAAGACTGTTGATGCCAAGGGCGCTGTCGTGCAACTGGCTGATGACGTCGAAGGTTACCTGCGCGCATCCGAAATCTCGGCTGACCGCGTGGAAGATGCTCGCAACGTGCTGAAGGAAGGCGAACAAATCACCGCCCTGGTGGTGAACGTTGACCGCAAGTCGCGCAACATCAACCTGTCGATCAAGGCCAAGGACAACGTCGAGCAGCAAGAAGCCATGCAGAAGTTCGCTGCCGACACCGGCACGGCTGGCACGACCAACCTGGGCGCGCTGCTGAAGGCCAAGCTCGGCCAGGACAACCAGTAAGCATTGGTTCTTACGCCTGCTAGCGGATGCCCATGACCAAGTCCGAGCTTGTCGAAAAACTGGCTGCCCGGTTCCCGCAGCTGTTGCTGCGGGATGCGGACATCTCGGTGAAGACGATCCTCGACGCGATGTCCGAAGCGCTGGCTGATGGCCACCGCATCGAGATTCGCGGATTCGGCAGTTTTGGTCTTAACCGGCGTCCGCCGCGCGTGGGACGCAACCCCAAGTCCGGCGAACGTGTGCTGGTGCCCGAGAAACGGGTGCCGCACTTCAAGGCGGGCAAGGAGTTGCGTGAACGAGTCGATCGCAGCCCGGCGCTGCCGCAGGCAGGTAGCGGCGGTGCTGGCGCCAATGCCAATGGAAGTCACGTTGGCAGCGGCAACGCGAATGGCAGTACCCATGGCGGTAGCATTGGCCATGGCGCTACGGCTGGTGCGGGTCTTGTGACCGCGCCTGGCCAGGCGTTGCCGGCAGCCGCTGCCGGCAATGCCCTGCATGATGATGGCGGGCTGAAGCTGGCCCAGTCCTGAATCCGCTGTGTTTGGCTCGTGATGTGCCTGGATAGTCAAAAAAGCGCCCCTTATCGGGGCGCTTTTTCATTTTTGCGAGCATACAAGAGGTTACCGTTGGTACGAGGCGATTCCGCTACAATGCCGGGAATCGTGCGACACGCACTATCGTGTCCGGGTAGCTCCAACGTAAGGAGCATCGACCTTGTTGGGACAAGGGGAGGGCTTCGGCCCGAACTGTCCAATCCCAACCATTTCTTGCTTAGACGAACCGGGCCGAACAGCCAGGGGGAGTCTAGAACGTTGCGAGGAAGGCCCGAACACCGGCCGGATTTGCAGCTTGCTTTTTGCTGGATGGATTTCCAGCCATTGCCCAAGGGCGGGGACGCTCGCCTTTGGGCGAGTTCTCTGTAAACGCCCCTCCACGGAGAGGCGGGTGGCTATGCAACGGAGTTTGTTGTATGGATACCACATAGCATTCAAACCGGTCCGGATGGACTGGCGCTAGGCTCTTTGGGACGGTAGGCACTCGCGAGAGTACACCGCCGTCAAGCGCTCGCTAGTAAAGGAGCACGTGAAGTAGGGAAGTGAGGTCCCGGAGCGTAAGCTCTGCGCGTTATGGTTCGGTCGGACACACCTGTAAGGGTGCTCTGATAGAGAACCTGCTATGCGACTAGCAGTAGCCTAGGGAGACATGCGTCACCGGTAACGGTGGGGTGTGAAGCTCTCCTGACAACGTAGCCCCCGTAAGGGTGTCTATCCGTCGTGAGGCGGACAGGCAGAGACTCCGAGCAGCAATGGGGTCGAGGAGCAAGGCTGGCTGGTATGGGTAATGTAAGTGAACTGCTGGTAAACGCCGTGAGCATTGCGGTGCCAAAGCTGCTGATAGGCACTAACCAAAACGGTACGTGGTCGGTTGTCCCGTTGGTTCCTCGGGACACGTCGTCAATGGACCACCGGCGAAGAGGCGGACCCTAACCCAGTCGTGTAACGCGCAGGGAACGTGGTAAGCCCGTATGGCTGCCGAAGCGCAGTTGGCTCAGGCAGGCGAACCGCAAGGAACGCTGTTGGCTATGCGGGTATGGGAGGTTGGAAAAAGCGAATGCCGGGCTGTAATGGTTCGGATAGGGGTTGAAACATCATCCCACGCGAAAGCGGGCAGACTTCCAACTGGTCTTTCGTCGCAAGACGGCTGACTGAACTCGCTTGTTTAAATTTTCTTCCCTTGAGGGGCAACTGTCCCTCAAGGGGCATGTTGTCTCTAGATTTTGGGGAGGATCCTCAAGATAGGAGAGCAGCATGGAAGCATTGATCCGTGAGGATGAATCTGCGCCCTCCGGCGTACCGCAACGATGGGGCGACATCAATTGGCGCCGTGTTGAACGGAACGTTCGGGTAATGCAGATTCGAATTGCGAAGGCAACACAGGAAGGGGACTGGCGCAGGGTGAAAGCCCTGCAACGGTCTTTGACCCGCTCGTGGTCCGCCAAGGCATCGGCGGTGCGGCGAGTGACGGAGAACCAAGGTGCGCGGACAGTAGGTGTTGACCGCGAACAGTGGAACTCGCCTGAAGTCCGGTGGGAAGCCATCGGGCGGTTGAAGCGCCGGGGGTATCGGCCCATGCCATTAAGGAGGGTCTTTATTCCTAAAGCCAACGGGAAAGAGCGCCCTCTGGGCATTCCGACCATGTTGGATCGAGCCATGCAGGCGTTATACCTGCTGGCGCTGGAACCGGTGTCCGAAGGGACGAGTGATCTGAACTCCTATGGGTTCCGGATCAATCGCTCTACCGCGGATGCCATGTCTCAGCTATTTGTCTCGTTGTCCCAGAAGGCTTCGGCTCAATGGGTACTCGAGGCGGATATCAAGGGGTGCTTTGACCATATCAGTCACGACTGGCTGGAACGCAACGTCCCGATGGACAAAGCAATCCTGCGGAAATGGCTGAAAGCTGGCGTGGTATTTCAGGGTCAGTTTCAGGCGACCGAAGCCGGAACACCACAGGGGGGCATCATTTCCCCGACTCTGGCAAACGTGGCATTGAACGGGTTGGAACGGCAACTGGTGGAGTTCCTCAGGACAAAGCTAGGAGTCAACAACACGAAGAAGCTGAAGGTGAATGTTGTGCGCTATGCGGACGACTTCGTGATCACCGGCAATACGCCGGAAGTTTTGGAGCACGAGGTGAAGCCATGGGTAGAGCAGTTCCTGGCAGTACGGGGGCTGACGCTATCGACGGAGAAAACGCGGATCGTCCACATTGCCGAAGGCTTTGACTTCCTTGGGTGGAATTTCCGGAAGTACTCGGGAACGCTATTCATCAAGCCGAGCAAAAAGAACGTGCAGACGTTCTATCGCAAGGTGAAGGCGGTTATCAGTGCTAACAAGGCGGTGAAGCAGGCCGATCTGATCGAACTGCTGAACCCGATGCTAAGGGGCTGGGCGCAGTATCACAGTCCAGTGGTTGCGAAGGCGACGTTCACACGCGTGGAGCATGCGGTATTTAAGGCTCTATGGCGATGGGCGAAACGGCGACACCAAGGAAAGAACGCCGATTGGGTGCGGAAGAAGTATTTCACATCGGTCGGGGAACGGAACTGGGTGTTTGGGACCAAAGCAAGGGACAAGAACGGCAATAGCTATTGGACGGAGTTGTACCCGCTTGCGGGGACGCCCATTCGGCGGCACAAGAAGATTCGAGGGGATTACAACCCCTTCGATCCAGCGCAGGAACGCTACGGCGAGACGTTGCGGCAGGAGCGCATGCAAGCAAGCATGACGCACCGAAAGCAGTGGATCAAACTGTATGTATCCCAGCGAGGCTTGTGTGCGGTGTGTCAGTGCAAGATAACCAAGGAAACAGGATGGGAAGATCATCACATCGAATCCCGCATGCTTGGGGGTTCCGATGCTCTAGGGAATCGTGTGCTGCTGCATCCGAACTGCCATATCCAAGTTCACCACCACGGCCAAACTGTTGTGAAACCGGTGTTTAATTAACATTTTGTAGAGGCTTGAGCCGTATGCGGGGAAACTCGCACGTACGGTTCTTAGGGGGGGACAGATCAGCAATGATCTCGTCCCTACCCTACCACCGAGGGGGCGCCGCCCGCCGACGTCCGCATCACCGGAGTCCGATTCATCCCATCTGCCGCATGAAGCCCGCATGAAACTTGTCGCCTGGATCATCCGCATTGTCCTGTTCGCGCTGCTGTTCGTGCTGGCGCTGCGCAATACCACCGACGTCTCGCTGCAGCTCTTTTTTGATGCCGTCTGGCGCGCGCCGCTGATCCTGATCTTGCTGGCCGCATTCGGGCTGGGCATCCTCGCCGCGCTCGCCGCGCTGGCGCCCGTGCTGATGCGACAGCGCATGGAGGCGGGCCGGCTGCGGCGTGCGCTGGGCGAGGCGCACAGCCAGTCGGCGGAAAGTGCGCGCGACCCGCAGGCCGCGGCAGGTTCCGGCATTCCTTACAACGTAGTTGGCCCGAAAGTCTGACCCATGATTTTTGAAACCTGGTGGCTGCTGGCGCTGCCGCTCATTTTCGGCCTTGGCTGGATGGCTGCCCGCTTCGATGCGCGGCAACTGATGAGCGAGCAGGGCGCGCTGCCGCGCTCCTATTTCAAGGGGCTGAACTTCCTGCTCAACGAGCAGCCCGATCAAGCCATCGACGCGTTCATCGAGGTGGTGCGCCTGGACCCCGAGACCACAGAGCTGCACTTTGCGCTTGGCGCTTTGTTCCGCCGGCGTGGTGAAACCGAACGTGCCATCCGCGTGCACCAGAACCTGGCTAGCCGTCAGGATCTTCCCGATGCCGAACGTGAGCACGCGCTCTATGAGCTGGGCCAGGATTTCCTGCGCGCCGGCCTGCTTGACCGCGCGGAGGAATCGCTGCGCCGGCTGATGTCGGGGCCGTACGCGGCCCCGGCCAAGCATGTGCTTCTGGAGCTTTACGAAGTCGAGAAAGAGTGGAAGAAAGCCATCGACGCGGCACGTGAGCTGCAGCCGCTGGAGCAGAAGGACTACAGCGTGCAGATCGCTCAGTTCTGCTGCGAACTGGCGCAGGACGCGCTGCAGCGCAAGCAGCCTGATGACGCCATCGGCTGGCTGCAGCAGGCCGCCAGGGAAAACCCCGCCAATGTGCGTGCGCCGATGCTGCTGGGCGATGTGGCCATGGCCGCGGGCGACGCGCAAGGCGCGCTTGGCCACTGGCTGGGCATCGAGAAGCAGGACGCTACTTATCTGCCGCTGGTGGCGGATCGCGTGGTCAAAGCGTACCGCCAGCTCGGCGACGATGGCCGGGCGCTGGAGTGGTTGCGCGGCCTGCTGAAAACGAACCTGGCTGCCGAGTTGCTCGATAGTGCCTATCGTGCCGAGCTGGAGCAGCACGGCGCGCATGCCGCGGCCGTGCTGATGCGAGAGCAATTGCGCCGGCAGCCGTCGCTGCAGGCCCTGACCAAGTATTTTGAGGCGCAGGCCGCCGAGGTCGCGCAAGCCAGCGTGGCTGTCACGGCCAATGCGGCTGATGTGGCCGATGGCGAGCCGGCGGGCTGCGCGCACGATGTCGAACATGAGCAGGAGGTGTCGGCGATCCGCGACCTGCTGCAGCACCGCACACGTAACCTGGCACGCTATACCTGCCGGGAGTGCGGTTTCCGAGCCCGGTTGTTCTATTGGCAGTGCCCTGGCTGCAACCGCTGGGAAACCTACGCACCGCGCCGTTCCGAGGCGCTCGGCTGATGCCGATGCCGATGTTGTTGCCTTAGCGTCGCACGCCAATCCCTATCTGGAGTACAAGTTATGAAAGTCACCATTATCGGCAGCGGCTACGTCGGTCTAGTGACCGGGGCCTGCCTGGCTGAGCTGGGCAACGATGTGTTTTGCCTGGACGTAGACGAACGCAAGATCGCGATGCTCAATGCTGGCGGCGTGCCGATCTACGAGCCGGGCTTGAAGGAGCTAATCCAGCGTAATCGCGAGGCTGGCCGGCTGACATTTTCCACCGATGTGGCGGCCAGCGTGGAGCATGCCGACGTGCAGTTCATCGCCGTTGGCACGCCGCCTGACGAGGATGGCTCCGCTGACCTGCAATATGTGCTGGCGGCGGCCCGCAATATCGGCAAGTACATGACCGGCTTCAAGGTGGTGGTGGACAAGTCCACCGTGCCGGTCGGCACCGGCGATCGTGTTGCCGAAGCCATTCGTGAAGAGCTGGCCGCGCGTGGCCTCGAGGACCTGCAGTTCTCCGTGGTCTCGAATCCGGAGTTCCTGAAGGAAGGCGCCGCGGTGGAGGACTTCATGCGTCCCGACCGCATCGTGCTGGGCTGCAATGCCGACGTGGCGGGCCGGCACGCCAAGGCGATCATGCGCCAGCTCTACGCGCCCTTCAACCGCAATCACGAGCGTACGTTCTATATGGACGTGCGCTCGGCCGAGTTCACCAAGTACGCCGCCAACTCGATGCTGGCCACGCGCATCTCGTTCATGAACGAGCTGGCGAACCTGGCCGATGAAGTCGGCGCCGATATCGAGCTGGTCCGCATGGGCATCGGTTCCGATCCGCGCATCGGCTATAGTTTCCTGTACGCCGGTGCCGGCTACGGCGGCTCGTGTTTCCCCAAGGATGTGCAGGCGCTGATGCGCACCGCCAGCGCGCATGGCAAGCCCATGCGCGTGCTGGAAGCGGTGGAAGCCGTCAACGACGCGCAAAAGCAGGTGCTGGCCGACAAGGTCGTGCGCCGCTTTGGCGAGGATCTCACTGGCCGTACCTTTGCGATCTGGGGCCTGGCCTTCAAGCCCAATACCGACGACATGCGCGAAGCGCCGTCGCGGGTGCTGGCGCAAGCGCTGGTGTCGCGCGGCGCCTCGCTGCGCGTGCATGATCCGATCTCGATGGCCGAGGCCAAGCATGCGCTGGCCCTCGATCTCGCACACATCGATGGCGGTTTTGCACGCGTGCATTTCTGCGACGCGCAGATGGACACGCTCGACGGCGCCGATGCTCTGGTCATCGTTACAGAGTGGAAGGTGTTCCGCAGCCCGGATTTCAACCAGATCAAGCGCCGCCTGAAGGCACCCGTCATCTTCGATGGACGCAATCTGTACGAGCCCGAAGCCATGCAGGAAACGGGCATCGAATATCATGCGATCGGGCGGCCGACCACGACGCGCTGAAACGCAACCCAACGGGAACGACAAGCCAACACCCCGGCTGACGGACCGGGCCGTGTTGCCAAGGATGTCCATGAGCAAGAACCATATTCCGCAGCAACAGATCAATCAATCGCGCATCCTGGTGGCGGGCGACATGATGCTCGACCGCTATTGGTTCGGCGATGTCGAGCGCATTTCCCCGGAAGCCCCGGTGCCGGTGGTGCAGATCAAGCGCAGCGACGAACGCCTTGGCGGCGCTGCCAACGTGGCGCGCAATGCCGCCGCGCTGGGCGCCCAGGTGGGCATGCTGGGCGTGGTCGGCGATGATGAGCCCGGCCGTACGCTGGAGGCGCTGCTCAGCGCCAGCCACGTGCAGCCTTACCTGCATCGCGACCCCAGTGTCAACACCACCATCAAGCTGCGCGTGGTGGCGCACCAGCAGCAGTTGCTGCGCGTGGACTTCGAGAATGCACCGGGACATGAAGTGCTGGCCGCGGTGCAGGATCGTTTCCTGGCCCTGGTCAAAGAGTACAAGGTTCTGGTGCTCTCCGACTACGGCAAGGGCGGCCTGGCCCATGTGGGCCGCATGGTCGAGGCGGGCCGCGCCGCGGGCTGCCTGGTGCTGGTCGATCCCAAGGGCGACGATTACTCACGCTATCGCGGCGCCACGCTGATCACCCCCAACCGTGCCGAAATGCGGCACGTGGTGGGCGCCTGGAAGACCGAGTCCGATCTCACCATCCGGGCCCAGAACCTGCGGCGCGAGCTGCATCTCGAAGCGCTGCTGCTGACGCGCTCGGAAGAGGGCATGACGCTCTACACCGAAGCCGAGGTGCTGCACGTGTCGGCGCAGGCGCGCGAAGTCTACGACGTGTCCGGCGCCGGCGACACCGTGATCGCCACGCTGGCGACCATGCTGGGCGCGGGCGTGCCGCTCAAGGAGGCCGTGCAGCACGCCAATCGCGCTGGCAGCATCGTGGTGGGCAAGCTGGGCACCGCGGTCGTCACCTATCCTGAATTGTTTGGCACGCCGGTGTAATGGCCGCGCTGCCTCCTGGCTCTTTTGAGCCCACACGACCATGACCATCATCGTAACCGGCGCTGCCGGCTTTATCGGCAGCAACCTCGTCAAGGGCCTGAACGAGCGCGGCGAAGACAATGTCGTCGCCGTCGACAACCTGACGCGCGCCGACAAGTTCCACAACCTCGTCGACTGCGAGATCCGCGACTACCTAGACAAGAGCGAGTTCATCGAGCGCTTCAAGCGCGGTGAGTTCGGCAAGGTACGCGCGGTGTTCCATGAGGGAGCCTGCTCCGACACCATGGAGACCGACGGCCGCTACATGATGGAGAACAACTTTCGCTACACCCAGGCGTTGATGGATGCCTGCCTGGAGCAGGGCACGCAGTTCCTCTACGCCTCTTCGGCAGCCACCTATGGCGCCTCGCAGGTGTTCAAGGAAGAGCGCCAGTACGAGAAGCCGCTGAACGTCTACGGCTACTCGAAGTTCCTGTTCGACCAGGTGGTGCGGCGCAAGCTGCCGTGCGCGTTGTCGCAGATCGTGGGCTTTCGCTACTTCAACGTGTATGGCCCGCGCGAAGCGCACAAGGGCCGCATGGCCTCGGTGGCGTTCCACAATTTCAACCAGTTCTGCGCCGATGGCACGGTGAAGCTGTTTGGCGAATATGGCGGCTATGCGCCGGGTGGCCATACCCGCGACTTCGTCTCGGTTGAGGACGTGGTGAAGGTCAACCTGTTCTTCCTGGAGCATCCGGACAAGTCGGGCATCTTCAACCTCGGCACCGGCCGCGCGCAACCGTTCAACGACATTGCCGCGACCGTGGTCAACACGCTGCGCGAGGCCGATGGCCGGCCCCAGCTGACGCTCGACGAGATGGTGCAGGAGGGATTGGTGGAATACATCAAGTTCCCCGACGCGCTGCGCGGCAAGTACCAGTGCTACACCCAGTCCGATGTCTCGCGCCTGCGTGGCGCCGGGTACAAGGACGCGTTCTACACCGTGGAAGAAGGCGTGTCGCGCTACTGCCGCTGGCTGCTGCAGAACAAGGGCTGAAGTCGCAAAGACATGCGTGTAAAGGCGTCTTTTGTGGGCCTTGCGCGCGCTGTGGAGACACCTCGGTAGCGTTGAGGTGAACTTTTGTTGCGAGGTGCGCCAAGCCGGTTGCGTGCTCCTATCCTGCGTGTTGCTTCGTCCAGCCAGGGCGAAGCGACTTTCATCAATGGATAGGAGAAACTCCCATGTTCAAGCCAACTCTGACGCGCGCGTCCAGGCAGGTCCTGCTGGCTGCCGCCGTCTGGTTCTCGCTATCGGGTGCCGCGTTTGCGGCGGTCGATGTGAATACCGCCGATGAGGCCGCGCTGGTGTCGCTCAAGGGCATCGGGCCGGCCACGGCCAGCACCATTGTCAGCGAACGCAGCCGGGGCGGTCCCTTCAAGGATGCCGCGGATCTCGCCGATCGGGTCAAGGGCCTGGGGCAGAAATCTGTCGTGCGCTTGCAGGAGGCCGGCATGACCATCGGTGCCGGCAGTGCTGCGGCGCCGAAGGCCACGGTGGCGGCGGCTCCTGCCAAGAAGGACGCCAAGACGGAGAAGCCGCCGGCCAAGGCCGTTCGCTAAGCTTGCCGCGGGCGTGCAGCGCGGCGCCCGCATCCAAGCTATCCGACCCTCGAAGCCCCGGCCGAGCCCGGGGCTTTTTGCTGCTCGTGCACCAGCACGAAGATCCGGCGCTGGTATGGCTCGTGCTAGGACACTGGTGCCGTTTGGCTTATCACGAATGCGGCCGCGCGGTATCATGCGGACGCTGTTGTGGCCCGAGCCGCCTGCGTGGCCAACAAAATCCAAGATCGCGCCGGACCTGCCCGCATACGGGGCGGCCAGGCCAATAAAAAGGGAGCTGGACAATGGGAAATAACGAGGACGCGGGATTCCTGCCCAAGTGGCGGCTAAAGACGCACGGCGTGATCGCGCCTGATGAGCGCTTGCCCGCCGGCCAGACCCTGCTGGCAGGTATCCAGCACGTGGTAGCGATGTTCGGCTCGACCGCGATCGCACCGATCCTGATGGGCTTCAATCCCAATATCGCCATCCTGTTTTCCGGCATCGGCACGCTGATTTTTTTCCTGTGCGTGCGCGGCAGGGTGCCGAGCTACCTGGGTTCCAGCTTTGCCTTCATCGCGGTGGTGATCGCCGCGACCGGCTACGCCGGCAGCGGCCCCAACGCTAATATCCCGGTGGCGCTTGGCGGCATCATCGCCGCGGGCGTGTTGTACCTGCTGATCGGGCTGGTGGTGCAGGCGGTGGGGTATCGCTGGGTGGAGCGGCTGATGCCGCCGGTGGTGACGGGTGCCATCGTCGCGGCCATCGGCCTGAACCTCGCGCCGGTGGCGGTCAAGGCCGTGAGCGGCGCGCCGTTGGATACCTGGGTGGGGTTGGCGACCGTGCTGGCCGTGGGCGTGGTGGCGGTGCATGCGCCGGGCATGCTGCGCCGGCTGCCGGTACTGGTGGGCGGACTGTTCGGCTACGTGCTGTACTACGTTTGCACCAACGGGCTGGGCATGGGCAAAGGCATCGACTTCTCCGGCGTCGCCGCCGCGGCCTGGTTCGGGCTGCCGGTATTTTCCACGCCAGTGTTCCAGGCCAGCGCCATGCTGCTGATCGCGCCGGTGGCCATCGTGCTGGTGGCGGAAAACCTCGGGCACATCAAGGCCATCAGCGTGATGACCGGCCGCAATCTCGATCCCTATATCGGCCGTGCCTTCATCGGCGATGGCATTGCCACCATCATTTCCGCCGGCGGCGGCGGCACGGGCGTGACCACTTACGCTGAAAACATGGGCGTGATGGCAGTGACCAAGATCTACTCCACGCTGATCTTCGTGGTGGCGGCGGTGGTGGCGCTGGTGCTGGGCTTTTCGCCCAAGTTCGGTGCGCTGATCCTGACCATCCCGGGCCCCGTGATCGGTGGCCTGACCATTGTGGTGTTCGGCCTGATCGCCGCCACTGCCGGGCGTATCTGGGTGCAGAACAAGGTCGACTTCTCCAGTTCGCGCAACCTGATCACGGTCGGCGCTACGCTGACCGTGGCGGCTGGCGACCTGACGCTGAAGCTGGGCGGCATGACGCTGGGCGGCATTGGTACCGCCACGTTTGGCGCGATCCTGCTGTACCACCTGCTGGGCAGCGGCAAGGCCGAGGCCGAAGCCTGACGCGCCACGTCGGCAACGCAAGCTTTGCGACTGGATTACAATGTCCGCCGACATTGGAATCCGCTCACCATGGCCTACAAGACGATTGAAGACACCATCGGCAATACGCCGCTGGTGCAACTGCAGCGCATCCCCGGCGGCGCCGGCGCCCCGCGCGGCAACGTAATCCTCGGCAAGCTCGAGGGCAACAACCCCGCGGGCTCGGTCAAGGACCGGCCGGCGGTCTCGATGATTGCCCGCGCCGAGTCGCGCGGCCGCATCAAGCCGGGCGATACGCTGATCGAGGCTACCTCGGGCAATACCGGCATCGCGCTGGCCATGGCGGCCGCCATCCGCGGCTACAAGATGGTGCTGATCATGCCGGAAGACCTGAGCATGGAGCGCCGCCAGAGCATGGCTGCCTACGGCGCGGAAATCATCCTGACACCGGTCAAGGGCGGCATGGAATACGCGCGTGACCTCGCGGACTCCATGGAACGCGACGGCCGCGGCGTGATCCTGGACCAGTTCGCCAACCCGGACAATCCGCTGGCGCACTACGAGACCACCGGCCCGGAGATCTGGCGCGACACCGAAGGGCGCATTACTCACTTCGTCTCTGCCATGGGCACCACGGGCACCATTACCGGTGTCTCGCGCTACCTGAAGGAACAGAACGCAGGGATCCAGATCGTGGGTGCGCAGCCGGCCGAAGGCTCGCGTATTCCTGGCATCCGCAAGTGGCCCGAGGCGTACATGCCGAAGATCTACGATCCGAAATTCATTGACCGTACCGAGCCGGTCAGCCAGGGCGATGCCGAGCACATGGCACGTCGCATGGCGCGCGAGGAAGGAATCTTCTGCGGCATCTCGGCTGCGGGCGCGCTGTGCGTCGCGCTGCGTATCGCCGAGGAAGTGGAGAATGCCACCATCGTGTTCGTGGTGTGCGATCGCGGTGATCGCTACCTTTCGACCGGGGTGTTCCCGGCTTGATGCTGGCTTGCACCGCGCATTGAAAAAGCCCCCGCGAGTTCAGTCTTGCGGGGGCTTTTTGCTTATCGCGCAGCGGGTACCGGCTCAGCCCATCGCCGCCTTGACCGCCTCGCCCAGCTGGTACACGGCCAGCGCGTAGAAGAAGCTGCGGTTGTAGCGCGTCAGCACATAGAAGTTGCGCAGGCCGAGCATGTAGTCGGTGGTTTCGCCGGGCGTAGGCAGGTCCACCACCAGCACGCCGGTTTCGCCTTCGCGTGTCGGCTCGATCGGCTCGTCCACGCGCAGGCCGGCCTTGAGCAACTGGTTGAGCGTGCGGGTGGGCCATGGCTCGCCATCCGCTGCGGCGGCGGCGATGCCGCGGCTGCCCTCGTCGGCGGCGATGCGCCAGACCACCGGGCGGCCCGGTTCCCAGCCGTGCAGCTGCAGGAAGCGCGCCACGCTGCCGATCGCGTCGGTGGCGCTGCTGCGCAGGTCGATGCGGCCGTCGCCGTCGTAGTCGATGGCGTATTCGCGCAGGCTTGTGGGCATGAACTGCGGAATGCCCACGGCACCCGCGAAGGAGCCCAGCACCGAGAACACATCGGTGTTGGTGTCGCGGCACCACAGCAGGTAGTCGGTCAGCTGGTTGCGGAACAGCGTGGTGCGCGCTTCGCGGTTGGGTACGTCCGGATAATCGAAGGCCAGCGTGGAAAGCGAGTCGATCACGCGGAAGGTACCCATGTCGCGGCCATAGATGGTCTCGACACCGATGATGCCGACGATCACCGAGGCCGGCACGCCGAACTCGGCTTCCGCGCGGCGCAGTGTTTCGCGATTTTGCTGCCAGAAGCGCACGCCCGCGTTGACGCGGATCGGTTCGATAAAGCGCGAGCGGTAGGTACGCCAGCTTTTGCGTCCCGGCGTGGCGGGCGGCATGATCAAGCGCACCACCGTGGATGAATACACGGCCTGGCCGAACCAGCCTTCCAGCGTCTGGCGGGCAAAGCCGTGGCGCGCCACCATCTCGTCGATGAAGGCGCGGCTCTTGGGATTGTCACGGTAGCGGCCCGGCTCGATTTCTTCTTCGCGCATGCTCACGCGGCGCTTGCCGGCCGCAAGCAGGGCGGGGGAGACGCCGCACAAGCTCAATGCGGCAGCGGAAAGCGCGGCGCCCAGAAGCGGGCGGCGCAGGGAGCGCTGGGAGTCGGTCATGGTGTCCTTTGCAAGTCGCTGCGAGTATAGCGGATGGTGCCCGCGCGGCAGCGCGCTGGGTGGCTGGCGCGGCATGTGCTAACGTAACGAATGGAGACCACGATTAAAGCAATAAGACATGCCCACAGGCTATTACACGCATCCCGAGTTCCTGCTGCATGAGATGGGGCCATTCCATCCGGAGTGCCCTGAGCGCCTGCAGGCCATTGAGGATCACCTGATCTCGCACGGCATGGACGGCCTGCTTGACCGGCGCGAGGCGAGCGCCGCCACCGCCGAGCAGATCGGGCGCGTGCATCTTGCGCAGTACATTGCCTCGCTGGCCGCGGCCAGCCCGGCCAGCGGCTACCACCCGATCGATCCCGATACCCTGATGAACCCGCACACGCTCGCCGCCGCCGCCCATGCGGCAGGCGCCGCGGTGGCTGCCACCGATGCGGTGATGGCGGGCGAGATCGAGAATGCGTTCTGCTGCGTGCGCCCGCCGGGCCACCATGCCGAGCCGGACCGGGCCATGGGTTTCTGCTTTTACAACAATGTGGCGATCGCCGCGCGTCATGCGCTCGCCGCGCACGGGCTGGAGCGCGTGGCCATCGTCGATTTCGACGTGCATCATGGCAATGGCACCGAAGCCGCTTTCCGTGGCGACGCCCAGGTGCTGATGTGCAGCTTCTTCCAGCATCCGTTTTATCCGTACAGCGGCACCGAGCACATTGCCACCAATATGTCGAACATCCCGCTGCCGGCCTATACCAACGGCCTGGCGGTGCGCGAAGTGGTGGAGACGATCTGGCTGCCGCGCCTGAACGAGTTCAAGCCGCAGATGTTGTTTATCTCGGCTGGCTTCGACGCCCATCGGGAGGATGACCTCGGGCAGATGGGGCTGGTCGAGCAGGACTATGCGTGGATCACCGCCCAACTGGTCGACGTCGCCCGCGCTCATGCGAAAGGGCGCATCGTCAGTTGCCTGGAAGGTGGCTATAACCTGAGCGCGCTGAGCCGTAGCGTGTGTGCGCACCTCAAGGTGCTGCTCGAACGATAGGAGGCCCTGGCATGGCTGAAACCGATAACCGCGCCGTGACCCCGCTGGTGAGCGAAAGCCTCGACGCCCCGGGCGTGCTGCGCCTGACGATGAACCGCCCGGAAGCGTTCAACGCGCTGTCAGAGGACTTGCTGGATGCGTTGTCCGTGGCGTTTGCCCGCGCCGGCGCCGATGCCTCGGTCCGCGTGGTGGTGCTGGCCGCCGCCGGCCGCGCGTTCTGCGCGGGACATGACCTGCGCGAGATGCGCGCCAGCCCGTCGCACGACTACTACCGCCGCCTGTTCGACCGCTGCACCCGCATGATGATGGCGATGCAGAAGATGCCGCAGCCGGTGATCGCGCGCGTGCAGGGCATTGCCACGGCGGCTGGCTGCCAGCTGGTGGCGATGTGCGACCTGGCGGTGGCAGCCGATGTGGCTCGCTTTGCGGTATCGGGCGTCAACCTTGGCCTGTTCTGCGCCACGCCGGGCGTGGCGCTGTCGCGCAACCTGTCGCGCAAGCACGCCATGGAGATGCTGCTGACCGGCGACATGATCGACGCGCTGCAAGCCCGCGACCGCGGGCTGGTCAACCGCGTGGTGCCTGCCGATGCCCTCGATGCCGAGGTTGCACGCCTGGCGGCCAGCATCTGCGCCAAGCCGGCCGCCGCCGTGGCCGCCGGCAAGGGCCTGTTCTACCGCCAGCTGGAGATGGGCATCGAAGCGGCCTACCAGCTCGCCGGGCAGACCATGGCCTGCAACATGATGGATCCGGCGGCGCTGGAAGGCGTGCAGGCCTTCCTCGACAAGCGCCCGCCCTCATGGGGCGTCTTGTAAGTATCTTTTTTGTGATTTTTGTTGGGCTATATGCCCTCAACGCATAAAGACATCGGCAAAAAGTCGTTTCTGGTATGAAGCGGATCGCTTAAAATGCGCGCTTCGCCCAAAAAAATAAAATGCGGCAACAGTGCTAGAGACAAACTCGCCTGTTGCCGTTTTCTTTTCACATGATCGAACTGCAAGGTCTTTCGCAGCGCTTCCCCGGCGGGTCGGGTGAGGTGCATGCGCTGCGGGACGTCAACCTGTCGATTGCGGCAGGTGAGGTCTTCGGCATCATCGGCCGCAGCGGCGCTGGCAAGAGCACGCTGGTGCGCGCCATCAACCTGCTTAACCGCCCCAGCGCCGGCCGCGTCTTCGTAGCCGGCCAGGAGCTGACCGCGCTTGACAGCGGCGCGTTGCGCCGGGCACGCCGCGACATCGGCATGATCTTCCAGCATTTCAACCTGCTGTCGTCGCGCACCGTTTATGACAATGTGGCGCTGCCGCTGGAGCTGGCCGGCAAATCCCGCAGCGAGATTTCCGATACGGTGCTGCCGCTGCTGGAGCTGGTTGGCCTGACGGCGCTCAAGGATCGCTATCCCGCCCAGATCAGCGGCGGGCAGAAGCAGCGCGTGGGGATTGCACGGGCGCTGGCCAGCAAGCCCAAGGTGCTGCTGTCGGATGAGGCCACTTCCGCCCTCGATCCGGAGACCACGCGCTCCATCCTGGAACTGCTCAAGCAGATCAATCGCGAGCTGGGCCTGACCATCGTCATGATCACGCACCAGATGGAAGTGATCAAGCAGGTCTGCGACCGCGTGGCCGTGCTTGAAGCTGGCCAGGTGGTGGAAACCGGCCGGGTGATCGACGTCTTCCTGCGTCCGCAGCATGCGGTCACGCGCGCCATGATCGGCGACGTGATTGCGCAGGAACTGCCGCAAAGCGTGCTCAAGCGCGTGGAGAGCCGCCTCGGCAACGGGCGCGACCACGTCTATCGCCTGGCCTTCACCGGCGCGGGCGTGGACCAGCCGGTGCTGGCCCAGGCGATTCGCCGCTACGGGCTGGACTTCAACATCCTGCACGGGCATATCGACGAAATCCAGGGCCAGGCCTTCGGCTCGCTGGCCATCATGGCCACCGGCGACCTGGCCGACGTGAAGGCGGCAATGGAGTATCTGCAACAAGAAGGCGTGGTGGTGGAGGAGATCGAGCATGTGGTCTGAAATGTTTGACCTGTTCCTGACCTCGTTCAACGAGACGCTGCTGATGGTGAGCATCTCGGGCGTGGTCGGCGCGCTGTTTGGCGTGCCGCTGGGCGTGCTGCTGCACCTGACCAACCGCGGCGGCGTGCTGTCGCACCCGCTGTTCAACCGCACCATCGGCGTGGTGGTCAACGCCGTGCGCTCGATCCCCTTCATCATCTTGCTGGTGGTGGTGATTCCGTTCACGCGCTTTATCGTGGGCTCGTCGATCGGCACGACCGCGGCCGTGGTGCCGCTGACCATCGCCGCGATTCCGTTTATCGCACGCCTGGTGGAAAGCGCGCTGCGCGAAGTCGACAAAGGCCTGGTCGAGGCCGCCCAGTCGATGGGCGCGAGCACCGGCCAGATCGTGATGAAGGTGCTGCTGCCCGAGGCCATGCCTGGCATCGTGGCCGGCCTGACCATCACCTTTGTCAGCCTGGTGGGCTACTCGGCCATGGCCGGCGCCATCGGCGGCGGCGGGCTGGGCGACCTCGGCATCCGCTACGGCTACCAGCGCTACATCACCGAGGTGATGGTGGCGGTGGTGCTGATCCTGATCGTCTTCGTGCAAGCGGTGCAAAGCTTCGGCGACTGGCTGGTGCGGCGCATCAGCCATAAGTAACAAGTCAGCCCGGCGATCCGCCTGGCTATCTGCAAAGACATAGAGCCATCGAGAAAAGGAAATCAACATGCAACGTCGTAACTTGCTGCAATGGATTGTCGGCGCCGCCCTGGGCGCTACCCTGGCCACTGGCGCCATGGCGCAGGAAAAGCCGATCAAGATCGGCGTCACCGGCGGCCCGCACGCTCAGATCATGGAGCAGGTGAAGAAGGTCGCGGCCAAGGACGGCCTGAATATCCAGCTGGTGGAGTTCAGTGACTACGTCCAGCCGAACGCCGCGCTGGCCGCTGGCGACCTGGACGCCAACAGCTACCAGCACCTGCCGTACCTGGAAGCGCAGATCAAGGACCGTGGCTACAAGTTCACCCACATCGCCTTCACCGTGACCTTCCCGATGGGCGTGTACTCCAAGAAGATCAAGTCGCTCGACCAGCTCAAGGACGGCGCGCGCGTTGGCGTGCCGAACGACCCCACCAATGGCGGCCGTGGCTTGCTGTTGCTGCAAAGCAAGGGCCTGATCAAGCTGCGCCCGGATGCTGGCTTGAAGGCCACGCCGCTGGACATCGTTTCCAACCCGAAGAAGATCCGAATCGTCGAACTGGACGCCGCGCAGCTGCCGCGTTCGCTGGATGACCTCGACGCCGCCGCCATCAATGGCAACTACGCTGAATCGGCTGGCCTGTCGCCCACCAAGGACGCCATTGCCATGGAAGGCCCCAAGGGTCCCTATGCCAACCTGATCGCCATCCGCGAAGCCGACAAGAACAAGCCCTGGGTAGCCAAGCTGGTCAAGGCCTATCATTCGCCGGAGATCAAGCAGTACGTCCAGAGCACCTTCAAGGATTCGGTGATTACCGCCTGGTAAGTTTGAAAAAACCCTCAAAAACCGTGTGCTGCAGGGCATCCTGCGCCACAATGCGGCGAGGTTTTCACATTGCCGGGCTATGCCCGGCAATTCTTTATCGATAAAATAGTACGACCGTTCGAAAAATAAGAGTGCCACCCACCCGGTGGTTATAATGGCGGGCGAACCAAATTTCTGACTATCGACTATCAGTGGAGTGAGCGCATGAAAGTACTCGTCGCAGTCAAGCGCGTGGTGGATTACAACGTCAAGGTCCGGGTGAAGTCGGACGGCACGGGCGTGGATCTGGCTAACGTCAAGATGAGCATGAACCCGTTTGACGAAATCGCCGTGGAAGAAGCGGTGCGCCTGCGGGAAGCCGGGGTGGTCACCGAGGTGATCGCCGTGTCCTGCGGCGTGACCCAGTGCCAGGAAACCCTGCGTACGGCGATGGCCATCGGTGCCGACCGCGGCATCCTGGTGGAATCGAACGAAGACCTGCAGCCGCTGGCCGTGGCCAAGCTGCTCAAGGCCCTGGTCGACAAGGAACAGCCGCAACTGGTGATCCTGGGCAAGCAGGCCATCGACGACGACTCCAACCAGACCGGCCAGATGCTGGCTGCGCTGGCGGGCCTGCCGCAAGCCACCTTCGCCTCGAAGGTGGTGGTGGCCGACGGCCGCGCATCGGTGACGCGTGAAGTGGATGGCGGTCTGGAGACCTTGTCGCTCAAGCTGCCGGCGGTGGTGACCACTGACCTGCGCCTGAACGAGCCGCGTTATGTCACGCTGCCGAACATCATGAAGGCCAAGAAGAAGCCGCTCGACATCGTCAAGCCGGAAGATCTCGGCGTGGACGTGGCGCCGCGCCTGAAGACCGTCAAGGTCGTTGAGCCGCCCAAGCGTAGCGCGGGTGTGATGGTGCCGGACGTTGCGACGCTGGTGCAAAAGCTGAAGAACGAAGCCAAGGTCATCTGAGCGCGCCAGGAGATAAAACATGACTGCACTCGTCATTGCTGAACACGACAACCAATCCATCAAGGCCGCCACGCTGAACACCGTGACGGCAGCCGCCCAGTGCGGCGGTGATGTCCACGTGCTGGTGGCAGGCGCCAATGCCGCCGCCGCCGCTGCTGCCGCGGCGAAGATCGCCGGCGTGTCCAAGGTGCTGCTGGCCGACGCGCCGCAGTTCGCCGACGGCCTGGCTGAAAACGTGGCCGAGCAAGTGCTGGCCATCGCCAGCGACTACAGCCACATCCTGGCGCCCGCCTCGGCCTACGGCAAGAACATCCTGCCGCGCGTCGCGGCCAAGCTGGACGTAGCCCAGCTGTCGGACATCACCAAGGTCGACAGCCCGGACACGTTCGAGCGCCCGATCTACGCCGGCAACGCGATCTCGATCGTTCAATCGTCGGACAAGGTCAAGGTCATCACCGTGCGCGGTACCGGCTTTGACGCTGCCGCAGCCGACGGTGGCTCGGCCGCCGTGGAAAACCTGCCCGCCGTGGCCGACGCCGGCATCTCGCAATTCGTTTCGCGCGAAGTCACCAAGAGCGACCGCCCCGAGCTGACCGCCGCCAAGATCATCGTGTCCGGTGGCCGTGGCGTGGGTTCCGGCGAGAACTACACCAAGGTGCTGACGCCGCTGGCCGATAAGCTGAACGCCGCGATGGGTGCGTCCCGCGCTGCTGTCGATGCCGGCTTCGTGCCCAACGATTACCAGGTCGGCCAGACCGGCAAGATCGTTGCGCCGCAGCTGTACATCGCCGTCGGCATCTCCGGCGCGATCCAGCATCTGGCCGGCATGAAGGACTCCAAGGTGATCGTCGCGATCAACAAGGATGCCGAAGCCCCGATCTTCTCGGTGGCCGACTACGGCCTGGTTGGCGATCTGAACACCGTCGTGCCCGAACTGGTGGCGGCGCTGGGCTGATCCCCACCGCCCGGCACGGCGTTTGACGCGCCGGGCTCGATCAGTAAGTACTAGCCGTTCCGGGCCTGCCCGAGAACGGCTTTTTTATACACACCGGAGACATCGATGACCTACCGTGCCCCGCTCAAGGACATGCTGTTCGTGATGAACGAACTGGCTGATCTTGATGCAGTCAGCAAGCTTCCCGGCTTCGAGGACGCCACGCCGGAGACGGCGCAGGCGGTGCTCGACGAGGCAGCCAAATTCAACGAACAAGTGGTGGCGCCGCTCAACCGTATCGGCGACACCGATCCCAGCAGCTGGAAGGATGGCGTGGTGACCACCACGCCCGGCTTCAAGGACGCGTTCCGCCAGTTTGGTGAAGGTGGCTGGCAGGGTGTGCTGCATCCACAGGAATTTGGCGGCCAGGGTTTGCCCAAGTTGATCGCCACCGCCTGCAACGAGATGCTGAACACGGCGAACCTGTCGTTCGCGCTGTGCCCGCTGCTGACAGACGGCGCCATCGAAGCCCTGCTGACCGCGGGCAGCGATGCGCAGAAGGCTACCTTCCTGCCCAAGCTGATCTCCGGCGAATGGACCGGCACCATGAACCTGACCGAGCCGCAGGCCGGTTCGGACCTGGCGGCCGTGCGCACGCGCGCTGAGCCGCAGGGTGACGGTACCTACAAGGTGTTCGGCACCAAGATCTTCATCACCTACGGTGAGCACGACATGGCGCAGAACATCGTCCATCTCGTTCTCGCGCGCACGCCCACGGCACCCGAGGGCGTCAAGGGCATCTCGCTGTTCATCGTGCCCAAGTTCCTGGTGAATGAGGATGGTTCGCTGGGCGCGCGCAATGATGCGCACTGCGTGTCGATCGAGCACAAGCTGGGCATCAAGGCCAGCCCCACAGCCGTGCTGCAGTTCGGCGACCACGGTGGCGCCATCGGCACGCTGGTCGGCGAGGAAAACCGCGGCCTGGAGTACATGTTCATCATGATGAACTCGGCGCGCTTCTCGGTCGGCATGCAAGGCATCGCCGTGTCGGAGCGGGCCTACCAGCAGGCTGTGAATTTTGCCCGCGAGCGCGTGCAAAGCCGGCCGGTCGACGGTTCCGCACGCGAGGCTGTGGCCATCATTCATCACCCAGACGTCAAACGCATGCTGATGACCATGCGCTCGCTGATCGAAGGCGCGCGCGCGGTAGCGTATGTGGCCGCGGCCGCGTGCGACACGGCGCACCAGCATGCCGACGACGCGGTGCGCAAGCAAAGCCAGGCGTTCTACGAGTTCATGGTGCCCATCGTCAAGGGCTGGAGCACCGAGTTGTCGATCGATGTGACCAGCCTCGGTGTGCAGGTGCACGGCGGCATGGGCTTCATCGAGGAGACCGGCGCGGCCCAGCACTATCGTGATGCCCGCATCCTGCCGATCTACGAAGGCACGACCGCGATCCAGGCGAACGACCTCGTCGGCCGCAAGACGCTGCGCGACGGTGGCGCGGTGGCCCGTGCGATCTGCGCGCAGATCGCCGAGACCGAGGCGGCGCTGGGCAAGCATGGTGGCGCGGCATTCACCGCGGTGCAGGCGCAACTGGCCAAGGGGCGCGCCGCGCTGGAGACCGTCGTGGCGTTCGTCGTGGCCAATGCCAAGTCGGACCCGAATGCCGTGTTTGCCGGCAGCGTGCCTTACCTGAAGCTCTGCGGTATCGTGTTTTCGGGCTGGCAGCTTGGCCGCGCGATGCTTGCGGCGGATGCGAAGCGTGGCGAGGATCCGTCCTTCCACGACGCCAAGATCTCGACGGCGCATTTCTTCGCGGAGCACATCCTGTCGCAGGCATCGGGTTTGCGCGATGCCATCGTGGCGGGCGCGGTGCCGGTCAATGCGTTGAGCGAAGCGCAGTTCTGAGGCCTTCCTGGTCCAGGCAAGAAAAAGGCGACCCGCGGGTCGCCTTTTTTACTTCCTCGAAACCGACGCGCGGATCAGGCCGCTGCGTGGCGCGGGGCGGCGTGCGTTCTCGCTGGCTTGAGATAGCGAGCCACCGAGAGGTCGTCCGCGCGGATCGCCGGCGAGGTGCCGGACACCAGGTCCGACAGCAGCTTGCCCGAGCCGCAGGCCATGGTCCAGCCCAGCGTGCCATGGCCGGTATTGAGCCACAGGCCCTTGACCTGCGTGGGGCCGACGATGGGCGTGCCATCCGGCGTCATCGGGCGCAGGCCGGTCCAGAAGCTGGCGCGGCTGACATCGCCCGCGCCCGGGAACAGGTCCGTGACCACATGCTCCAGGGTGCGGCGCTTGGCCGGGTCGAGCGTGCGGTCGTAACCCACGATCTGTGCCATGCCGCCCACGCGGATGCGATCGTCGAAGCGGGTGATCGCCACCTTGAAGGTTTCGTCGAGCACCGTGGAAACGGGGCTGCGATCGGCATTGGTCATCGGCACCGTGAGCGAGAAGCCCTTGAGTGGATACACAGGCAGGTTCGACAGGCCTGGCAGGAAATTCTTCACGAACGGTGTCGACCAGCTGCCCAATGCCACCACGACCAGGTCGGCCATGACAGGCTCGCCGCCCACCATGGCGCCGGTAATGGCATCACCCTTGGTCAGCAGCCCGTCGATGGAGCGGTTGTATTGGAACTGCACGCCCAGGCCTTCGGCCATGGCGGCGAGTTGCCCGGTGAACAGCTGGCAGTCGCCGGTTTCATCGTTGGGTAGCCGCAGGCCGCCGGTCAGCTTGTGGCTGACGGCGGCCAGGGCCGGTTCGCTGGCGGCGAGTTCCTCGCGCGATAGCAACTGGTAGGGCACGCCGGCTTGCTCCAGCACGGCAATGTCCTTGGCGGCACCGTCGAGCTGCTCGGCGGTGCGGAAGAGTTGCAGCGTGCCTTGCTGGCGGCCTTCGTAGGCGATGCCGGTATCGGCGCGCAGGGCGACGATGCAGTCGCGGCTGTACTCGGCCAGGCGCACCATGCGTTCCTTGTTGACCGCATAGCGCTCAGCGCTGCAGTTCATCAGCATCTGCCACATCCATTGCAGCTGGAACAGCGTGCCGTCCGGTTTGATGGACAGCGGTGCGTGCTCCTGGAACATCCACTTGATGGCTTTGAGCGGCACGCCGGGTGCGGCCCAGGGCGACGCATAGCCCGGGGATATCTGGCCGGCGTTGGCAAAACTGGTCCCCAGCGCGGGTGCGGCCTCCCGGTCGATCACGGTGACCTCATGGCCGGCACGGGCCAGGTACCAGGCGCTGGTAACGCCAATTACGCCACTGCCAAGAACGAGAACGCGCATAGTCGGAGGCTCGCAACCAAGAAATAGAATGAATAGAGTATTTACATCTATACTATTTAAATATGAGCAGTCATAGTTATCGTAATTTTCAGGGAAACAGGAATAACTAATGAGAACAAGTCGTCAGCCCGTACGCAGCCTGGACCGGCTGGATCGGAAGATCCTGGCCTTGCTCCAGGCGGACGGGCGTATGTCGATGAAGGAACTGGCGGAAGCGGTCGGCCTGACCATCACGCCATGCATCGAGCGGGTCAAGCGCATGGAGCGTGACGGCGTCATCATGGGCTACTACGCGCGCCTGAATCCTGCGCTGCTCGGCAGTGGCTTGCTGGTGTTTGTCGAGATCTCGCTGGGCAACAAGTCCGGCAATATGTTCGAGCAGTTCCGCCGCGAGGTGTCGCGTATCCCGGAAGTACTGGAGTGCCATCTGGTCTCGGGCGATTTCGACTACCTGATCAAGGCGCGCATCCGCGAGATCGGCGAGTACCGCCGCCTGCTGGGCGACATCCTGCTGCAGTTGCCGGGCGCCGCGCAGTCCAAGAGCTACGTGGTGATGGAAGAGATCAAGGAAACGCTGGCGATCGCCGTTGACGAGAAGGCGCCGCACGCCTGAAGCCGCGCTGCCCTCCACATCCGGCCTAGAACAGCGACATCTGCGGCGCGGCGCTCGCCCGGGAGAAATGTTCGGTGGTGAGGGGATGACGCTCAGCATTGAGCCCGAAGCGCTGGCAGGCCAGCTTGAAGCGCTTGCGCAGCAGTTCGGCAAAGATGCCGGTGCCGGTCATGCGTGTGCCGAACCGCGAGTCGTAGGCCCGGCCCCCTCGCATTTGCGCGACCAGGCTTTCGACGTGCCGGGCGCGCAGCGGATGGTAGGTGGCCAGCCACTCCGAGAACAGCTGCTCCACCTCGCGCGGCAGGCGCAGCAGGATATACGCCGCGGTTTTCGCGCCGGCCCTGGCGCCGGCGTCAAGGATGGATTCCATTTCCGGATCGGTCAGGCTCGGAATGACTGGCGCCACCATCACCCCCACCGGGATGCCGGCCTCGCTCAGGGAAGCGATGGCGGCTAGGCGGCGCGCCGGCGCACTTGCGCGGGGCTCCAGCGTGCGGGCGATCTCGCTCTTGAGCGATGTAACCGACATATGGACCCGGACCAGGTTCCTGGCCGCCATGCGCTGCAGGATGTCGATGTCGCGTGTGACCACGCCCGACTTGGTCGTGATGGCCACCGGATGGTTGAATCGCTCCAGCACTTCCAGGATGCCGCGCGTGATCTTGAGGTCCCGCTCGATGGGCTGGTAAGGGTCTGTATTGGCCCCCAGCGCGATCACCGTCGGTACGTAGTTGCGGTGAGCCAGTTCGGCCTCGAGCAAGGCGGCGGCGTTGTCTTTTGCGTACAGGCGGGTCTCGAAGTCGAGGCCCGGCGAAAGCCCCAGATAGGCGTGGCTGGGCCGGGCATAGCAATAGATACAGCCATGCTCGCACCCGCGGTACGGGTTGATGGACGCGTCGAACGGCAGGTCTGGCGACTGGTTGCGCGAGACGATGCGTTTTGCCTTCTCCGTGAAGACAATGGTCTGGATTTGGGGTGTCTCTGGCTCATCGAAGGCTTGGGACTCGTCGGCGACCCGTTCGCGGGTCCAGGCGTCGAACCGGCTGACGTCATTCGAACGCGCCGCCCGGCCTTTCAGGGGGCTGGAGGAGGGTGGTCGGGTCGGCACGTTGGCGGTCCTGAGGCTACAGTTGATACTGTATATTTATACAGTGCTTCGCGTAGACAGCCAAGCGGTGTTTACCAAGGGGCGGGAGGCGTGGCCTCGGGGCTATCCCAGTAGGGTGGGGAGCCGAAGCGCGCGGCAAAGAAATCGATAAACGCGTGTGTCTTCGCCGGCACCTGACGGCGGCTGGGGTAGACCGCCCAGATCGACACGGCCGGCAGCACCGGGTAATCGGGGAGCACGCGGACCAGCGCGCCGCTGCGCAGGTAAGCACCAACGTCCCAGGTCGACTTGAGCGCCAGCCCCATGCCGGCCAGGATCGCGTCCCGGATGACTTCGCCGTTGTCCGTGCGCAGGTTGCCGGCGACCGCTACCGCTGTCTTGCCCAGTGCCGTGCCGAACTGCCAGGAGGACTGGTCGCCCAGCACGATGCAATTGTGGTGGCGCAATTCATCAGGATGCCGGGGCGTGCCTTGCGCGGCAAGGTAGCCGGGCGAAGCGCAAACGGCGCGATGGCTCGGGGCCAGGGGGCGTGCCACCAGGGATGAGTCCGGCAACGCACCCATGCGCAATGCGACGTCGACGCCGGCCTCGACCAGGTCGATCACCTGATCGGTCAGGCGCAAGTCCAGCGTCAGGCCTGGGTAGGCGGCGAGGAAGGCTGGGATGGCCGGCGAGACGTGCTGGCGGCCAAAAGAGGCGGGCACCGTGACCCGCAACTGCCCCTGGGGCGCCTGCGCGCCGCGTCCCACCGATTGCGCGGCCTGGCCGGCCGTGTCGAGCAATTGCGCGGCATGTTCGAGGAAGCGCTCGCCTTCGCCGGTCAGGGAGATGCGGCGCGTGGTCCGGTGCAGCAGCCGCGTGCCGAGTTGTTGTTCTAGTTGCGCCAGGCGGCTGCTGGCCGAGGAGGTGGACAGCCCGAGATCGCGCGCCGCGGCCGAGAGATTGCCCAGCGACGCTGCGCGCACGAACACGGCGATGTCCAGCAAGTCGAAGTGCATCGGTGCTGGGCGAGGGGGATTGGCCTGGGACCTGGGGCTTACTGCGACAAGGCGCGCGCGGCTTCGACCTGGGATTCGAAGAATGTCTGGAAACTGATGGCCAGGCCCGCCATCAGCAGGCCGGTGCCGATCAACAGGGACAGGATGACCAGGATCACGACGGGCCAGCCCGAACGGGTCGGCGTGCCATGCGGGTTGAAGCGGGCATCCCATTTGTCGTCGGGGCGCAGGCCATACACGATGGCCGCCAGGAAGGCGCTGATTACTGACGTGCCGCCGGCAATGGCAAAGGTCCAGTTCAGGGCCGGCGAGCCGGCGCCCGTCTGCATCGACATGACGCCGATGACCCCGGCGAGTGCCGCCAGCAGGTGCGCCCAGGCAAATTTATCGCGCAAGCCACCCAGGTAAAAGCGATGCAGGCCCACCGTGCCGAACAGGAAGGCCAGTGCGACCGTGACCAGTTTGGATTTGCCCTGAAGCGGCTTGGGGGCAGCGGTGGCTGAAACTCGGGTAGCGGCGGGCATGGGGCAACAGCTAGGTTAGTGGCCGGCAGGGGCGGCCGGCGGGCGCAATTCAGGTGAGTGCCAGCCAGGCTGGCGCCGGCGCTCATTGTACGCTGGCATCAACTGCGGGCGGACACCGCCGGAGCAGGGCAGGAAAATCTGCGGGTCTGGCGATGATGTGCCACGAGAGTTGCTTTCGCGGCACATCGTCGAGGAGGGGCAAGTAGAAAGCGGAGCGTGATTGCCGTGAGCACGGCAATCAGCCAGGGAAGACAGTGAGGAGGCGGGGGGGGGGCGTGCCTAGCGGCCGCCGTCTCGGCCGCGCGCTTGCCAGCCCGGGCCCATGCCGGAGCCGCGCTGCTCGCCACGCCCGGTGTCGCCTTGCATATTGCGATCCGACTGCCGGTTGCGTTCATCGTCGCGTTCCTGAGGTGGCAGGGGGCGGCCATTCAGGCGGTCATCGGCGCGCGCGCGGGCTTCCATTCGTTCGATCTGGGCTCGCACATGGTCTTGCCGTTCCGCGCGTACACTCGCCATTTCCCATGTGCCCTGGCCTGGCTGGCCATGTGCATTGCTCACAATCCGGCCTTCGGGCCGGCTATGTTGCCAAAACGCGACCTGTGCATGGCTGACAGCATTGAGGCCGAGCAAGGAAACGGCCAACAGGATGCCAGCCACCGAGTCGCGCAGGAGGGTGCGGGGGAGCATGCGGAATCCCTGTATCCTGTCGCGTGGTGAGGTTGTTCAAGATATGGGTTCATGGTACGCAGGCGTCTTCGGCGCGCCTATGCTAAAGCCGTTACCGGTGTAACGGATTGTTTCGCCACTGTCACGGGAGTCGGGCTGTATCCGGGGCGTGGCAAGGGCTCAGGGTGCGTAGCGGATGCGATAGACCGCGCCCGCCATATCGTCGCTGACCAGCAGCGAACCATCCGGGGCAACCTGGACATCGGCAGGCCGGCCCCAGGGTTTGTCGCCCTGCAGCCAGCCTTGCGCGAACACCTCCTGGCGCACCGCCTGGCCGCGCTCGTTCAGCACCACCCGGACGACGCGGTAGCCGACTGGCTTGGTCCGGTTCCAGCTGCCGTGCTCGGCAATGAAAATGCTGTTGCGGTATTCGGCGGGGAATTGCGTGCCGGTATAAAAGCGCATGCCGAGCGCGGCAACATGCGCGCCCAGCTTTGCGGCCGGCGGCTCGAACTCGGAGCAGGCGCGCTGCTTGCCAAATTCCGGGTCGGCGACGTTGCCGGCGTGACAGTATGGGTAGCCGAAGTGCTGGCCGGCCCGGGTCACGCGGTTGAGCTCATCGTCGGGCACATCGTCCCCCAACATGTCGCGCCCGTTGTCGGTGAACCAGAGTTGGCGGGTGGCCGGGTGCCAGTCAAAGCCTACCGAATTGCGCACCCCCTTGGCCACGACCTGCAAGTCGGTGCCGTCCGGCTTCATCTTCATGATGTTGGCGTAACGGTTTTCGTCGGGCGCGCAGATATTGCAGGGCGCGCCGACCGGCACATACAGATAGCCATCTGGGCCAAAGGCGATAAACTTCCAACCGTGATGCGTCTCGGAGGGAAAGCGATCACTTACCACGACAGGTTTGGGCGGGTTGTCCAGGCGGGCATCGATATCATCCAGCCGGACGATCTGCGAGGTCGAGGAAGCGTACAGCGCGCCGTTGCGGAAGGCTACGCCCACCGGCATGGTCAGGCCGGTGGCGACGACCCTGACCTTTGGGGCGGGCGCCAGCGGGTTGCGGATTGCATATACCCTGCCTTCGCCGCGGGTGCCGATGAAGAGCGTGCCTTCCGGCGACAGGGTCATGCCACGCGCTTCCGGTACCTCCGCGCTCAGCAATTCGATGCGAAAGCCTGGCGGCAGCTGGATCTGATCCAGCGGCAAGGCGGCGTTGGCGTTGGGGCCGAGCCAGGTCGCGGCCACGAACGCCAGGAAAGTGCTGGCGAGCAGGGGGCGGAAGCTGCGAATGTGAGGGTGAAACCGCATGGCGAGCTCTCCTGTCGGGGTTTTCACCACGATGCCTATGGCCGGGTGTCGAGTCAATCGCTCTAAGTGTTTGTTTGGCCTCGGAATTTGGTCTATACTCTTGCGTTTCGTGTTCGAACATCAAGTTTTCTGAGGAATCAAACCCATGGTCGTAATCCGTCTGGCTCGCGGTGGCAGCAAGAAGCGCCCCTTCTTCAATATCGTCGCTGCTGACTCGCGTAATCGTCGCGATGGCCGTTTCATCGAGCGTATTGGTTTCTACAACCCCCTGGCTTCGGCAAGCGAAGAAGGCCTGCGTCTGGTGCAAGACCGCCTGACGTACTGGACCGGCGTTGGCGCCCAGCTGTCGCCGACGGTTGCCCGTCTGGTCAAGCAAAACGCCGCCAAGGCCGCAGCCTGATTGTTGTGACGCGCGTTTCGCGACGCGTGGCAAACGACACGTGACAGAACGCAAGCAAGGCGCCCCGGCGCGGCGGCCACTCAATGTGCCGCTCGAGCCCTCGGCCCGGCGCGAGGCCGGTGAGCAGGAAAAGCCCAGTCTCAAGCGCGGTGCAACCGGGTTGCCGGCTGCGCTGGCGTATACCGACAAGCTGCCGGACGACCTGATCGAGGTCGGTTATATCGGTGCGGCTTATGGGATACGGGGCTGGATCAAGGTCCAGCCGCATGCCGACGATGCAGGCGCACTGTTGCACGCGCGCCGCTGGTGGCTGCTGAAACCGCCGCCGACCGGCCTGGTCGGCGCGGCGGATGCCGTGGCCTCCGAGGCCCTGTGCGTGAAGATCGTGCAGTCCCGCGAGCACAGCGGTACCGTAGTGGCCCAGGCGAGCGGCGTGTCCGAGCGCAACCACTCGGAGGCGCTCAAGGGACGCCGTGTCTGGATTCGTCGCGAGGATTTCCCCGCGCCGGATGAGAACGAATTCTACTGGGTTGATCTGATCGGCTGCGCCGTGTTCAATGAGCAGGGCGAGTCGCTGGGCGAAGTGTCCGGGCTGATCGACAACGGTGCGCACCAGATCCTGCAGGTGGCGCATGCCTTGCCCGATGGCAAGGCGGGTGAGCGCCTGATTCCCTTTGTCGACGCATTCCTGCGCTCGGTCGATATCTCGGCCCGGCGCGTGGTGGTGGACTGGGGCCTGGATTACTGAGCGGCCCGAGCTGCCGAAGGCAAGGGTGCTTGGCCGGCGATAGCCGGTGGGCGAGTGGTGGGCAAGTAAAGGGAGAGGCGGATGCAGTTCGACGTGATCACGCTGTTTCCCGAGATGTTTCGCGCGCTGACCGACTGGGGCATTACCAGCCGGGCGGCAAAGCAGCAGCGCTACACGCTGCGCACCTGGAATCCACGCGACTTCACCAGCGACAACTACCGTACCATCGACGATCGCCCCTACGGCGGCGGCCCTGGCATGGTGATGCTGGCCAAGCCGCTGGAAGATGCCATCGACGCGGCGTGTTCCGCCCAGCAGGCGGCGCAGGCCAAGCCGGAGGGCCAGGAGGCGCCGGTGCGGCCGCACGTGGTGCTGATGTCGCCGCAAGGCGCGCCGCTGACGCACCAAAAGGTGATGTCACTGGCACAGCGTCCCGGCCTGGTGATGCTGTGCGGACGTTATGAAGCGATTGACCAGCGGTTGATTGAGCGTCGGGTCGATGAGGAAATCAGCCTCGGCGATTTCGTGCTGTCCGGTGGCGAGTTGCCCGCCATGGCGGTGATCGACGCGGTGGTCAGGCATTTGCCGGGTGTGTTGGGCGATGCCCAGTCGGCGGTTCAGGACAGCTTCGTCAACGGGCTGCTGGATTGTCCGCACTACACGCGGCCGGAAGAATACGAAGGTGTGCGGGTGCCCGATATCCTGCTCGGGGGCCATCATGCCGAGATCGAGAAGTGGCGGCGCCAGCAGGCGCTGGCAAATACTGCGAAGAAGCGCCCCGATCTGATCGAGGCAGCGCGCAGTCAAGGGTTGCTGAGCCGGGTCGACGAGAAATTCCTGTCGACGTGGCTGGCGAAAGAAGGGCGGGAGCTTGCTCCCGCCAAGTGAAACCCCATCCTCTGCCGGGGCCCAGGCCATGCCTGGGGCAGACAACGTCGGCATGATGGACAAGGAGAAGAAACGATGAACATCATCGAGCTGATCGAGAAAGACGAAATCGCGCGTCTGACCGCGAACAAGACCATCCCCGCATTCGCACCCGGCGACACCGTGATCGTCAGCGTGAACGTGGTGGAAGGTAACCGCAAGCGCGTCCAGGCTTATGAAGGCGTTGTGATTGCCAAGCGCAATCGTGGCCTGAATTCGTCCTTCATCGTGCGCAAGATTTCGTCGGGTGAAGGCGTGGAACGTACGTTCCAGCTGTACTCGCCGCTGATCGCAGCGATCGAAGTGAAGCGCCGTGGTGACGTCCGCCGCGCCAAGCTGTACTACCTGCGTCAGCGTTCGGGCAAGTCCGCGCGGATCAAGGAAAAGCTGGCATACAAGTCGGCACCGGCCAAGGCTGCTGCTGCTCAGTAAGCCGCCAGTCGCCTCGATCGGCTTGCCGGTCGGGGCTGCGCAAAAAGGGCACCTTCGGGTGCCCTTTTTGCATCTCCGCATGCCAGGTTTGCCGCGTTGCAGCACAAACGGTTTGGCCGGCTTCTGTCATACTCGCAACGATTATGCGTCCTGCCTTTGATCCCGAATCCCTCCCCATCGTCGCCACCGATACCCGGCACCCGCCGCTGGCCGACGTGCGCCTGCGCCCGGAATTCATCCGCCATCGGCTCCAGTCGCCGCCTGCCTGGGACCCCGAGCTGACTGATGAGTCGCGCGCCTATGACCGCAGCCTGAAGCTGCGCGATGCAGCCGTGCTGGTACCGTTGGTGGAGCGTGAGGACGGGCTGACCGTGCTGCTGACCGAGCGCAACGCCAACCTGAGCGCGCACGCCGGGCAAATCAGTTTCCCTGGCGGCCGTCACGAAGCGTTCGATATCGACCGGACGGCGACGGCACTGCGCGAAACCGAGGAAGAGGTGGGGCTGGCGCGCGATTATGTGGAAGTGCTGGGTAGCTTGCCCGATTACATCACCGGCACCGGCTTCCATGTGAGCCCGGTAGTGGGCCTGGTGCGCGACGGATTCACGCTGCGGCCCGATGCGCGCGAGGTTGCCGATGTGTTTGAAGTGCCGCTAGGTTTCCTGATGAACCCATCGCATCACGAGCAGCGCCTGTTCCGCTGGGTGGACGGCGAGCGGCTGTTCTACGCCATGCCGTTCCCGCGCGAGGATGGCGGCCACCGGTTTATCTGGGGTGCCACCGCCGGCATGCTGCGCAACCTCTATCACTTGCTGGCCGCCTGAGGGCCGCCAGCGCGCTCAGGCGGCAGCCGCCGCCGTCCCTGTGCCTTCCCCGATGCAGTGCGGGCAGCTCTTGCCCACCACGTAGTGCGGGCTTTGCTGCTCTTCGGCGGTGACCACGGCACGGCAGGCAAAACACTGCTTGGGGCCAGCCGGCTCCAGGTTGGGGTTCAGCGCGGTGCGGTAGTCGAAGACGAAGCAGTCGCCCTGGTAGTGGCTGCCACCCACTTCCTCGAAATACTTCAGGATGCCCCCCTCCAACTGGTAGACGTGCTCAATGCCGGCTTCCTGCATGTGGATGGCGGCTTTCTCGCAGCGAATGCCGCCGGTGCAGAACGACACGATGGTCTTGCCCGCGAACTCGGCCTTGTGCGCGGCAATGGCCGGCGGGAAATCGCTGAACTTGGCGATGTCGTAATCGACCGCTTGCTCGAACGTGCCGACGGCGACCTCAAAGGCGTTGCGTGTATCCAGCATCACCACCGGGCGGCCGGCATCGTCGTGGCCCTGGTCCAGCCAACGCTTGAGCTCGACCGGCGTCACCGCCGGCGCCCGGCCGGCTTCGGGGCGGATCAGCGGCATCTTCATGGTGATGATTTCCTTCTTCTCACGCACCAGCATGCGCTTGAAAGGCTGGTTTTCCGACAGGCTTTCCTTGGGCTCGATATCGGCAAAGCGCGGGTCGGCATGCAGCCAGCCGAGGAAGCTGTCGATGGCCTCGCGCACGCCGGCCAGGAACAGGTTGATGCCTTCCGGCGCGAGCAGGATCGTGCCCTTGAGCCCGTGTGCTTCGCAGCGCGCGCGCATTTCCGGGCGCAAGACCGGGATATCGTCCAGTGAGATGAACTTGTAAGCGGAGATGTTTACGATCTGCATAGGTGGCGCGCGACGGGACCGCGCCTTGCGAGCGCGCGGTAACTGCCTGATTGGAAAGGCGAAATTATAACGCCTCGCAGGCTTCCTGCCGGGCTTTTCCGAGCGCCTGGCTCAGTCTTGCCATCGGGCACGTCGCGCAAAGAAGGCCGGCGCGGCCATGCCGAGCCGGTACAATTACGGCCATGTCTGCACCTCGCTTCGTTCATCTCCGTCTTCATTCCGAATACTCCGTCGTCGACGGCATCGTGCGCCTGGACGATGCCGTCAAGGCTGCGGCCGCCGATGGCATGGGCGCGCTCGCCCTGACCGACCTGGCCAATGCCTTCGGCCTGATCCGCTTCTACAAGGAAGCGCGCGGCGGCGGCATCAAGCCCGTGGTCGGCGCCGACGTCTGGCTGACCAACGCCGACGATCGCGACAAGCCGACGCGCTTGCTGCTGCTGGTCCGGGACCGGATTGGCTACCTCAATCTCTGCGTGCTGCTGTCGCGCGCGTGGCTTTCCAACCAGTACCGCGGCCGCGCCGAGATCGACCCTGCCTGGTTCGACGAAGCCGGCGAAGAGGGCCAGCCGCTGGCCACCGGCCTGATTGCGCTGTCTGGCGCGATGGGTGGCGACATCGGCATGGCGCTGGCCAATGGCAACGATGCGGCCGCGGCGCAGGCCGCGGCGCATTGGGCAAAGGTGTTCCCGCAGTGCTTCTACATCGAGTTGCAGCGCGCGGGCCTGCCCGGCACCGATGCCTATGTGCAGCAGGCGGTGCAGCTGGCGGCCAGGATGGGCTTGCCAGTGGTGGCGACGCACCCGGTGCAGTTCATGACGCCCGACGATTTCACGGCGCACGAGGCTCGCACCTGCATCGCCGAAGGGGAGTTGCTGGCCAACCCCCGCCGCGTGCGTCGCTTCACCACCGACCAGTATTTCAAGACCCAGGACGAGATGTGCGCGCTGTTCGCCGACATCCCGTCCGCGCTGGAAAACGCGGTGCAGATCGCGCGCCGCTGCAACCTCACGCTGGAACTGGGCAAGCCGCGCCTGCCACTGTTTCCGACGCCCGACGGCATGTCGCTCGACGACTACCTCGTGCACCTGGCCAAGGAAGGCCTGGAAAAGCGCATGGCGGTGCTGTTCCCCGACGAAGCCGTGCGCGAGGCCAAGCGCCCCGAGTACTACGCGAGGCTGGAGTTCGAGACCGGCACCATCATCAAGATGGGCTTCCCCGGCTACTTCCTGATCGTGGCGGACTTTATCAACTGGGCCAAGAACAACGGCGTGCCGGTCGGGCCGGGACGCGGCTCCGGCGCCGGTTCGCTGGTGGCCTATGCGCTCGGCATCACCGATCTGGACCCGCTCAAGTACGCGCTGCTGTTCGAACGGTTCCTGAACCCGGAACGGGTTTCGATGCCCGACTTCGACATCGACTTCTGCCAGCAGGGACGTGATCGCGTGATCACGTACGTGAAGGAGAAGTACGGCCACGCCGCGGTATCGCAGATCGCCACCTTCGGCACCATGGCCGCCAAGGCCGCGGTGCGCGACGTGGGCCGCGTACTCGACCTGGGCTATGGCTTTGTCGACGGCATCGCCAAGCTGATCCCCTTCAAGCCGGGCAAGCTCGTCACCATCGAGGAGGCCAAGAAGGAAGAGCCGCTCCTGACCGAGCGCGAGAAAAACGAAGAGGAAGTGCGCCAGTTGCTGGAGCTCGCCCAGCGCGTGGAAGGCATGACACGTAACGTCGGCATGCACGCCGGCGGCGTGCTGATCGCCCCGGGCAAGCTGACGGACTTCTGCCCGCTCTACACCCAGGGTGCGCAGAACGACGGCATGAGCGGTGTGGTCAGCCAGTACGACAAGGACGACGTGGAAGCCGCCGGCCTGGTCAAGTTCGACTTCTTGGGCCTGACCACGCTGACCATCCTGGACTGGGCCGAGCGCTATATCCGCAGGCTCGATCCGTCCATGGCCGACTGGAACTGCAGCCACATCCCGCTCGACGACAGCAAGGCATTCGACATCCTCAAGACGGCCAACACGGTTGCCGTGTTCCAGCTGGAAAGCCGCGGCATGCAGGGCATGCTGAAGGACGCCAAGCCTGACCGCTTTGAGGACATCATCGCGCTGGTGGCACTCTACCGCCCGGGCCCGATGGACCTGATCCCCAGCTTCTGCGCCCGTAAGCACGGCCGCGAGAAGGTGGAGTACCCGGACCCGCGCGTCGAGCCGGTGCTCAAGGAGACCTACGGCATCATGGTCTACCAGGAGCAGGTGATGCAGATGGCGCAGATCATCGGCGGCTACTCGCTGGGCGGCGCCGACTTGCTGCGCCGCGCCATGGGCAAGAAGAAGGCCGAGGAAATGGCCCAGCACCGCGAGCTGTTCCGCGAGGGTGCGGCCAAGAATGGCCTGACCGCCGAGAAGGCGGACGACACCTTCGACCTGATGGAAAAGTTCGCGGGCTACGGCTTCAACAAATCGCACGCGGCCGCTTACGCATTGCTGGCCTACTACACGGCCTGGCTCAAGGCGCACCACCCGGCCGCGTTCATGGCAGCAAATATGTCGCTCGCCATGGACGACACCGACAAGGTCAAGATCCTCTTTGACGATTGCAAGCTCAACAAGCTCCAGGTGCTGCCGCCTGACGTCAACGCCAGCGAATACCGCTTCGCGCCGACCGATGCCAAGACCATCCGCTACGGCCTTGGCGGCATCAAGGGCTCGGGGCAGGGCGCCATCGAGGACATCCTGCGCGCCCGCGAGGAAAAGCCCTTTGCCGACCTGTTCGATTTCTGCGAGCGCGTCGACCGCCGCCAGGTCAACCGCCGCACCATCGAGGCGCTGATTCGCGCCGGTGCCTTCGACAGCCTGAACGCCAATCGCGGCCAGCTGCTTGCCTCGGTGTCGCGCGCCATGGAAGCCGCCGAGCAGAAGGCCGAGTCGGCCAACCAGGTGTCACTGTTCGACCTGATGGCCGACGCCGGCGAATCGCACCGGCCCGCGCTGGTCGACGAGCCGGCCTGGGCGCCCAAGCGCATGCTGCAGGAAGAAAAGCAGGCGCTGGGCTATTACTTCTCCGGCCACCTGTTCGACGCCTACCGGGACGAAGTCGGCCGCTTCCTCAAGGGCACGCTGGCCGGCCTGGAAAAGGAAGTGCAAGGCAATGGCGGCGGCTATGGCCGCGACGTGCGTGGCAAGGTCATCGCCGGTGTCATCACCGGCATGCGCACCCAGATGACGCAGCGCGGCAAGATGTTGATCGTCTTGCTTGACGACGGTACCGGGCAGGTCGAGATGACGGTGTTCAACGAATTGTTCGACGCCAACCGCCATATGTTCCGCGAGGACGAGATGGTGATCGTGCAAGGCAACGCCCGTCACGATACCTTTACCGGTGGCGTGCGCTTCACCGCCGAATCGGTGATGGACCTGGTGGCGGCGCGTGCCAAGTACGCCGAGGCGGTCGGCCTGGCGTTCAACGGCAATGCCTCCACGGAACTGCTGCGCGAGTTGCTCACGCCCTACCTGGCGAGTGTGGCCAATGCGCCAGGCGTGCCGGTGCGCGTGAGCTACGCCACCACCGGCGCTCGCTGCGAGGCGGAATTGGGGCGGCAGTGGCTGGTCACGCCATCCGACGATGCCCTGGCAAGCTTCCGCGCGGCCCTGTCCGGCGAAAACGTCCGCATGCTCTACGGCTGACCCCGGGCTTGCCGGCGGGGCGGCACCGGCATGGCGCCGCCCCGACCGGCATTGCTGCCGTCCATCCCGTCTTTTCATGGATTACACAAGCCCCGCATGGCCAAGCAACGCATCCTCTTTCACCTGACCCACTTCCTGCGCGGCGGCATCGAGACCTCGCTGGTGTCGCTGCTGGCCTCGCTGGATCGAGAGCGCTTCGAGATCGGCCTGACGCTGACCTATCCGACCGAAGCGCTGGAGACGCATTTCCGCGCCATGCTGCCGCCGGACGTCAAGATCCATATCCTCGCGCCGCAGGCCTGGCTCTCGCGCTGCCGGCAATTGAAAAAAGCCGGCAAGCTGGGTCCGTTGGGCAAGATATACGAGGAAGTGTTGTTGCCGCCGCTGCGCAAGCCGCTGGTCAACCGGCGCTTTCGCGGCATCGCGCGGGACTATGACCTGGTGATCGACTACGACATGTCACTGTCGCGGCTGACCGGTCGCCTGCCGGTGCCGATGATCGGCTACCAGCACTTCAGCGTGGCACACCTGGAGCACGAGAATCGCCGTAAGCTGCGCAAGCTGCGACGCCAGTGCCGCGAGCACTATGACCGCATCGTGGTGCTCAACGACAGCATGCTGGCCGACGCGCAGGCGCTGATTCCCGAGGCCGCCGGCAAATTCATCCGCCTGTACAACGCCACCGACCTCGATCGCATCCGCGCGCTCGGCAAGGCGCCGTTCACGCCGCCGGCGCATCCTTACATTGTTTCGGTGGGGCGGCTGGAAGAAAGCCAGAAGGATTTCACCACGCTGCTGCGGGCCTACGCGGCGCTGGTCAGGGGCACGGGCTTGCGCGAGCGGCTGGTGCTGGTGGGCGACGGTGCTTCTCGCGGCCGGCTCGAAGCGCTCGCGCGCGAGCTCGGCATCAGCGAGCGTGTCAGCTTTGCCGGTTTCCAGGCCAATCCCTATGCATGGATCCATCATGCGCGGCTGATGGCGTTCAGCTCCAAGATGGAAGGGCTGCCCAATGTGCTTCTCGAAGGCATGGCGCTGGGCCAGTTGGTGGTGAGCACCGATTGCCCGGTGGGCCCGCGCGAGATCCTGGCCGAAGGCAAGGCCGGCCTGCTGACGCCGGTTGGCGATGTGCCCGCGCTGGCGGAGGCGATCCGCCGCGGGCTCGAGGACGCGCCGCTGCGCGCGCGGCTGCTGGCCTATGCGGCGGTCCACATCGAGCAGATGGGCTTTGGTCCCACCTCGGCGGCCTTCAGCGCTTGCGTCGAGGACATGCTGGGCGCGCCTCAGGCGGGGGCGGCAGCCCCTACAGTGGGGGCGCCTGCTGCTCGCTCTTCTGCTGCAGGTACCATAGCTTGATGTACTTGTAGTAGCTGGCCTGGCCATTCATCAGCGCCACACCGAGCCCCTGCGCGCCGTCCAGGAAACCGCGGCGCAGCAGGTAGGTGCGCAGGAACGCCCAGGCGCCATGCAGCACGGCGCCGGCGGGCGACGCCGTCTTGCCGCGCGCGAAGCCCTGCTGGGCGCCGAGGCTGGAATATTTGTCGATCTTTTGCAGCACCTGCGAGAAATCGTCGTAGGTGTAATGCAGCAATGGCGAATTGAGCCTGCCGACTGGTGCATCGGCTACCACGCGCTCGTGCACGAGATCGTCGGTGAAGCGGGCGTGGCCACGGCGGAACAGCCGTGTGACGTAGTCGGGATACCAGCCGCCGTGGCGGATGAAGCGGCCGCAAAAGCGTGACAGCCTGGGTACCTCGTACGCATTGGACTGGCCGGACGCCACTGCGGCGAGAATCTCGTCGCGCAGTTCGGGAGTGACCCGTTCGTCCGCGTCGATGGAGAAGATCCAGTCGCCGTCGGCCTTGGATACCGCCAGGTTTTTCTGGGCGCCGAAGCCAGGCCAGTGCTCGGTTTCGAAGACCTCCGCGCCCAGGCTCCGGGCCAGCTCGACCGTGCCGTCCCGGCTACCTGAATCCACTATAATCGCGCGGTCGCACCAGGACACGCTTTCCAGGCACTCCCGGATGTTGTGCGCCTCGTTTTTTGTAATCAGTACGACTGAGATTTTCATAGAGCTTGTTTATGATGTTCCGTGCCGGAAAAGTGACCGCTCTTACCAATGCGCTAGTTCTGGCATTTCCAATCCTGCTGCTCTGCGTGCCGAAAGGCGCCGGTATTTTCCTGGGCGCTATCTTGCTGCTGGCGCTGATTGTCCGTCGGGGCTTGAGGCCCATGTTTGCGCAGTATCGCGCCACGCTATACCCCATCGGGCTCGCTATTCTAGCTTTGGTGCTTGTCTTTCTGGGTTCCAAGCTCTATTTCCACGTTCCCTGGAACGTGATGGATAACCCTTCTCGCATTCTCCTGTTGTTGGTGACATGCCTGGTTATCCTCAAGATCGCGCCAGACCCGCGGCGGCTCTGGAGTGGCATCACAATCGCTTTGGCGATGAGCCTGGCGATTGTCCTGTTCCAGCGCTGGGTTCTCGACGATCCACGGCCGTCGGCCTGGACCCAGGCCATCGCGTTTGGGAACATGGTTGCCGCATTGGGGTTGATTGGTTTCGTGCGGCCTGGGATCAGCCGCAAGGCGCATCTGCTTGCCTGGCTGGATCTGGCGCTCGCCGGTTCGGTGCTGATTGTGAATGGCACGCGCGGCGCGTGGCTGGCATTGTGTATCACGATGATCCCGCTGCTCTTTGTTCGTTACCCGAGCATGAGGCCGGCGAAGTTCTTTGGCGCGGTGGCGCTCATCGCAGCCTTGGCTGCGGGACTCTATCTGGCGCCTGGCAGCCCCGTCGCGCAGCGGGTTGACCTCGTGCGGGGACAATGGGGGCAGTTCCAGCAGGGGAACACCGAGACTTCGGTAGGGGCACGGCTGAAGCTCTGGCAAATGGCGGCGGAATCGATCCACTTGCATCCCTGGCTCGGCGTCGGGGTCGGACAGTTCGCGCGGATTCCCCAAGCTTCCATCTTCTGCAAGGAGCATGGGTCGTCTGACGTTTGCACCCTTGAGCACGCGCACAACGATGTGCTCGAGGCGGCAGCGACAATGGGCATGCCGGGCATGCTGGCATTGCTGGGCTTGTTCCTGGTTCCTGGCGTCCTGTTCTGGCGGCTGCTGCGCGTATGCTGGCGCAATGCCAATTCACTGGGCATCAGCGTGTGCGCTTCCGGCATCGGCGTCGTCATGGCCAGCCTGATCAGCGGCCTGACCCAGGTGACGATGGCGCACCAGGCAAATATTGTTTTTTATGCCGGCATCATCGGGCTGTTGCTCGGGCTGGCCGCGGTACAAGCAAAGTATCCCCGCGCCGACGGGGTGGAGAAAACGTGAAAGTCCAAGAACAAAATGCGCCCCCGGCACAGGAAGCCGACACCCTGAAGCGAGTCTGGTCCTACCTGCGTCCGGAAATGCGCGTCTTCATCGTTGCCATTATCGCGATGGCGGCGGTGGCTGGTGCAGAAGGGATCATGCCCAAGGTCGTCAATGACCTGCTCGACAACGGTTTCGGCGGCGCATATGCCGGCAAGCTCTGGCACGTGCCGGCCCTGCTGATTGGCGTGGCACTGGTCCGCGGGGTGGCGCAGTTTGCTTCCGGCTACCTGCTCGCCCTGATCTCCAACCGGGTGCTGCTGAAAATGCGGATGCAGATGTTCGAGCGCATGCTGCATGCGCCCGCGCTGTTCTACCATCGCAATACCGCAGCGTCGCTGATCAATGCCGTGATCTTCGAGGTCAACCAGGTCATGCAGATCCTGACCGGGGTGCTGATCACCCTGGTGCGCGATTCGCTCACCGTGCTGGCGCTGCTGGTCTACCTGTTCTATACCAACTGGAGCCTGACGCTGGTGGTGGCGGTGATCCTGCCGGTGATCGGTTTCGTCATGGCCAAGGTCAATCGCCGCCTGCGGCGCCTTAATCGCGATCACCAGGCGCTGACCAACACCGCGGCCTACGTGGTCGAGGAAGCCGCTGGTGGCTACAAGGTGGTCAAGCTGCATGGCGGCGAGGCTTATGAGACGTCGCGTTTCGCGGCCATGGCCGAGCGCCTGCGTGGCTATTCCATGCGCATGGCGGTGGCCGGCGGGCTGAACCAGCCCGTCACGGCGTTCCTGGCGGCGCTGGCGCTGTCGGTCATCCTCACCATCGCGATGATCCAGTCGCAGACCAACCACACTACGGTGGGCAGCTTCACCGGCTTTGTGATGGCGATGCTGCTGCTGGTCTCGCCGCTCAAGCACCTGACCGACCTGAACCAGCCGCTGCAGCGCGGCCTGACCGCGGCCGAGATGATCTTTGGCCTGATCGACGAGCCGATCGAGCCGCAGGACGGCGGCTTGCCGCTTGAGCGCGCGCGCGGCGAGCTGGTGTTCGAGAAGGTGGGCTTCCGCTACGGCGAGGCCGCCCGCCCGGCATTGGACAACATCAACTTCAACGTCAGCGCTGGTGAAGTCGTGGCACTGGTGGGGCCGTCGGGCAGCGGCAAGACCACGCTGGTCAACCTGGTGCCGCGCTTCTTCGACCCGACCGAGGGCCGCATCTTGCTGGACGGCAAGACCATCGACGCCTTCTCGCTGCATGACCTGCGCCGCCAGATTGCCTTTGTCAGCCAGGACGTGGTGCTGTTCAACGACACGGTTGCCGCCAACGTGGCCTATGGCGTGCATCCGGCGGCCGAAATCGACATGGCACGCGTCGAGCGCGCGCTGGCCGCCGCTTACCTGACCGATGTGATCAAGGGCCTGCCGCAAGGGCTCGAGACCAATATCGGCGACAACGGCATGAAGCTGTCCGGCGGCCAGCGCCAGCGCATGGCGATCGCGCGCGCGCTGTACAAGGACGCGCCGATCCTGATTCTCGACGAAGCCACCTCGGCGCTCGACTCCGAATCGGAGCGCCAGGTGCAGGCCGCGCTGGAAGCCCTGATGGTTGGCCGGACCACGCTGGTCATCGCACACCGCCTGTCCACCATCGAGAATGCCGATCGCATCGTGGTGCTCGACCACGGGCGGGTGGCTGAGCACGGCACCCACGACGAACTGCTGTCGGCCGAGGGACTCTACGCCGGGCTGCACAGGATCCAGTTCGCCACCCAGTAAGCCGGCGCAGCCGGCCAGATTCCCGCTGCCCGCGGCAGCTAGCGCGGGCGGTTCATGCGCAGTGCAAAGAGGGGTGCCCCCCCGAAGGAGACCACCATGACCGCATCGCCGCCACTGAGCCGTTACCCGGTTCCCGCCATCGCTGACCTGCCCGAGGACATCCGGGCTCGCATCCTGGAAGTCCAGGACAAGGCCGGCTTCGTGCCGAACGTGTTCCTGACGCTGGCCCACCGGCCGGATGAGTTCCGCGCCTTCTTTGCCTACCACGACGCGCTGATGCTCAAGGAGGGCGGCCTGTCCAAGGGCGAGCGCGAGATGATCGTGGTGGCCACTTCGGGCGCCAACCAGTGCCTGTACTGCGTGGTGGCGCACGGCGCCATCCTGCGCATCTACGAGAAAAAGCCGACGCTGGCTGACCAGGTGGCCGTCAATTACCGCAAGGCCGACATCACGCCGCGCCAGCGCGCCATGCTCGACTTCGCTCTCAAGGTCTGCGAGGCCTCGGCCGAGGTTGGCGATGCCGATTTCGCGGCGTTGGCCAAGCATGGGTTCAGCCACGAGGACGCCTGGGATATCGCGGCCATCACCGCCTTTTTCGGCCTGTCCAACCGCATGGCGAACACCATCAGCATGCGGCCAAACGAAGAGTTCTACCTGATGGGGCGCGTGCCGAAGGCTAAGTAGCGCCTCTGGATGCACGCCCGGTGGGCGCCCGGCGCGCCCACGTCCTTGTTCCACTTCACTCGATCCGCCTGTCGCCTTGAATCCCGTTTCGCTTTTCTTTGCCCAGGCCTGCCTGGTGGTCGGTACACCGTTCATCCTGTGGCGCGGGCTGCGCATCGGCAGCATCGTGCCGCTGGTGGCCATGCAGATCGTGGGCGGCATCCTGCTCGGGCCGTCCCTGCTTGGCGCGCTGTGGCCGCAAGGCTGGCAGGCCCTGTTCGGGCCGGCGCAGCTATCCGCGCTTAGCGGGCTGCAATGGCTGGCGGTGGTGCTGTTTGCCTTCCTCTCCGGCTTGCACATCGGCGGCGCGCAGCAGCCAGGGATACGGCGCATTGCGATGGCGGCCGCGCTGGGCAGCGTGCTGGTGCCGTTCGCGCTCGGCACGGCAGCTGGCGCCTGGCTGGCCTACGCCACCCCGGATGCCGTAGGGCATGCGGCATCCGCCTGGCAATTCGCTTTCGCCGTGGGGGTGTCCATGGCGGTGACGGCGCTGCCGGTGCTGGGGGCGATCCTGCGGGAAATGAAGCTGTCCGACTCCGTGCCCGGCCAGTTGGCGGTCGGCTGCGCCGCCTTCAGCGATGCGGCCATCTGGCTGGTGCTGTCGGCCATCCTCGCCAGCGCGGGTCGTTCCTCAAGCTATGACTTCCTGCGGCTGGCTTGCCTGGGCCTTGCCTACGTCGGCGCGATGCTGTGGCTGGTACGCCCGCTGCTGGCGCGCATGCTGCCGCGGATGGCCGCCGTTGATGCACGCCTGGCGCTGGTTGCGGTGTTGATCTTCGGCTCGGCGCTGATCTCCGAATCGATCGGCCTGCACTACATCCTCGGCGGCTTCCTCGCGGGCGTCGTGCTGCCGCGCGATGCGGCCGGCGAGCTCCGGCGCCAGCTCGAGCCGGCCACCGTGGTGGTCCTGATGCCGTTCTTCTTCCTGATGACCGGGCTGCGTACCGACATCGCCATCGGCGGTCAGGCGACGCTTTTGGTGTTCGGCCTGAGCACCATGGTCGCGGTGGCCGGCAAGGTGGTCGGGGCCGCATTGCCGGCACGCCTGGCCGGCCTGCCGCGGCGCGAGGCCTGGATGCTGGGCGCACTGGTCCAGACCAAGGGGCTGATGGAAGTGGTCGTGCTGGGAATCTTGTTCGAAGCCGGGCTGATCGGCATGACGGCCTTCTCCGGCCTGCTGCTGATGGCGCTGGCCACCACCGTGCTGGCCAAGCCGCTGACGCGCGCGGCGGCGCGCCTGCGCGAGCGCTGAGCCGCGCTTGCCGTCGACGGCCTGGCAGGTCAATACATTCTGTCTAGCGGATCTGCGCGCATGTGCCGCTGCGCGGATCGAACAGCACGGGCCAGGCTTGCTCGTAGATACCCGGGGTGCAATGCTGCTCGCAATGCGCATGCGCCAGCGTGACGCGCCGCGGGTCCTGCCAGACCATCAGCGTGCAGCCGCTGCCATCGATCGCTTGCAGTTCGATATGCGGGGTCTTGCGCACCTGGCGGAACTCGGTGAGATCGAAGTGGCAGGAACCATGCCGGCCCACCCACAGTTTCCAGTTCAGGCTGCGCACATCATTGCTGGCCACCCGCATATGGGCATCCTCGCGAAAGCCGTCCTCTTCCGTGCGCTGGCAATCGGCGGCGATATCGATGTCGTGGGGGGGGATGGGCG